>JAICVW010000157.1 GCA_025935105.1 Nitrososphaeraceae archaeon | reverse complement strand
TTGCAATCAGGATACCCTATTCTACGAAAAATATCAAAAGACGAATAACTGAACTATTCAGGCATTTTGAATTGTGAATTTTACCTCTTCTTTTCAGATGTCCATCTACGAACATAAGTTTCGCCTTTAAGATCAAATCCTTTAAACATCTGGAAATATGCCTGCTTGATCTTGTTTTGTTTTTCTATTTCAGATTGAATCCAAAGTGTTTCGAAAATAGATATGCAAGAAGAGACTGTTAATTCACTATTTGAATAGATAGCTGCACCGGATGCCTCTTCGAACGTTTTTTTGGTATCATCTTTTATTTCTATGGCTACTGAAATAGATTGATCTACAACAATTGTCACTATTTTTTTTTGCATTGGTTTTGTAAGATATTGGATCTGTATCTTTTTGCGGCTCTCTCTAATTCCTTGCTGAATTGAGTCATCAATGGTACGATCCGCTGCTTGTATTAGTACCTTGATGTTAACGTCACTTGGTATCTGCTGTAACAGGTTGAGCATACCACTATACATGGCCCGGTAAAATGAGTTAGTAGTAGAAAATAACAATAGCAATTCCTCTTTTGCAGACATTATCTGGTTGTTTAGTATTTTTCTAATCTCCGCAGGATCATTAATTGTGTCTGCAAAGTCAGTTCTTATCCCCCTTTCAATTTCCTTGATTTTTTCCTTAGCAGCAACTGCATTACTGCAAAGGTTATCAAACAGACATTGCTGAATACTTACAAACGCCTTGTTATTAGTATGAAACAATCTGTGCTCATGCTTTTGTGGTAACATGGTGTTTCCTTGGTCAACCATAAAATAACAAAGGTAATCTTTTCCATCTATTATCTGAAAAGTTCCTTTGGCCTTTTCATTATGGAAAACCTCTCCCAATTTTGTCATCTGTTTACAAGATGAGATCGTCCCTTCCTTAACTTTAGTAACGAATCTAACCCTGCTCCCTTTGTTCTTGAGTGCTTTGATTGCATCCCACAGTTTTTCATTTTCTATTATTAATGTAAACTCATCCTGATCGACGCAACAATCAAAGGATTCTCTGCTATTCGAGATTATGTGGAGTAATACATTCGCTATGTCTTCATTAGCATACTGTATTTCTATCTGAGCTGGGGTCCAGCGCTGTTGCAAGGTGATCAAGTTACTATCTCTAACGTTTGATATTTAGATTGCGTCTAAACGCCTCCGAAAACCCAATTGATACTTATGTAAACAACGTACTTTGCAATTTTAGCTTGAAATTAGTAACAAAATAGGTTCGTCTTATACAAATATTTAAAAGCATGATATCATTTAGTGAATTAGTTGCCAGTATTCTTAGACGTCCACAAGGTACCTTTTAGCGAAGAGAATCTTAAGGAGTTATGCTTTGCCCCCATAGATGAATTCGGTGTAAGTCACGTAAACTTGATGTATAATAAGGAGGCCAACGTTTGCTTTTGCCTGTTAAATGCGCCAGATATCACTGCTGTAGAGAATCATCATGACAAAGCTGGAGTAAAGTGTGAATGGATAACTGAGGTCAAGTTAGCGAAGCATACTTAACTTATTGTTAAATTAATAGGAGAATATACAATCTTTCTTAGGAACTTTAAACAGAAATCTGCCTGAAGGTCTATAACTTCACTCTCAATATATATATCCATATAGGTATAGACTATAAATATGATCGGTGGCTGACACCAGGTGACTTTCATCATTTCATAAATGATAAATGGAAGCTCGGACAATGCAGATGTAGATAAGGCGCAAAAAGCTCATCTGCAATCAACCTCCCCGAAATTAAAATCGGACAAAGCCAAGCCTATCGCTCTTTTGATTCGGTAAAAAATTAAATATCCACTAAAATAAATTAATATGTTTAGTTTCCGATATTAGGACGGAGGAATATGCATACTTACGTTAAGATTCCTTTGGCAGTTTCTAGCAGATATGCTCCCAGTAGACTGCTATCTTACGACATGGCACACATATTCAGTTCTATCGCACCCAGCCCATGTTGACGAGCAAAGGCATTTGGAAATAAAATCAAGATTTCCTTAGTGGCTATGGTTCTAGAAACATTCTGAAATATCTCAATATCTGCTAGATCAGTGCCTTTTTTTTACGCCGTACATGAAATATTCGCGATGATTATCTATGAATAATATGGAACGATAGATTAATCCTGTGTTTAGAGTCGTCGACCGCAACCGTTTCATTTTGCCATGGAAATACACATATTATAAAACAGAGATAGGTCAAAGAAAACCATGAGAGGCATATATCATTAAGCCGACTGTGATGGTCAGAAAAATGAAAAGGAGTCTCGACCTCATGCGTTTGGATGTTAATCTACTTTGGCTCCCTCCTACAATTGGGAAGATCGGTCTGTTAGTTGGGCGAGAGATAGGCGTTAATAGTGCAGAAGTTGACGGCAAGGATATTTTATCGTTTTTTGGCAACATGATATAAAGATATACTACTGCGCTGAGCATTCCTCCTGCCAGCATGATGAAGCCCCAGCTTGTGCCTAAAAGTCTCTCCGTGGTAACTCGTGTATTTATTAAAAGTAATGAGATTCCGGAGGCCATAGCAACAGTCGCAATAAATTTCATAAACTTCTGAACTCTTGGGAATAATAGAGAGTAGCGGCCGTCTTTATTAGCTGGAAATATTATAGTAAACAAAAAGAACATAATTCCCCACCATAAAACAGAGGAAAAAAGGTGAATGTATCTTACCACTAAATCTTTGACGGCTTCCGCTGTGACTATCAAGATTGGAGCTCCTAGAAATCACTAAGCTTAATTTTGAAGTGCATAAACATGAGATTAAAATCGTTGTGCAATTTTTCCGTTTCTATTAATTCTGTTATCACCGACTTATGTATATGCTTTGGTACTATCCAGTACATAGTTATGAGCATTACTTGTTTTCCAGATTTGTACGTTTGAGTATGTGAGAACTACAGGTTTGGATAATTGAACTGAATAATGGTAATCTCAGTTCCTCGGTCAAGGTATTGATAGCTAGCAAAGTTGAAACCGTGATCTTGGAAGGGACACCAAATCGCAAAAGTAACACCATTAAGTAGTAGCCTGCTTGATAGACTGCTCAAAGGGTGAACTGGCTCGATTGTATAATGATGCTTATGCCGAAAAAGATGGCTTGAAGAATTAGGAGTTGGAGAATCCCAAATTGCGAATCAAGTGGGACAAAGAGTTATAAGTATGAAGTATTTACTGTAAGAGTTACATACTAAAAATGTAGTATTGGATTGTAATATATATTTAGACCTAAAATTAATAGAGAACTTAAGTTGATCGTACTATAATGAGTAATCTGCCAAATTTATCTAACAGAAGTATTTATTTTCCTTCAGCGCCAAGTCCTATTGGTCTCCGATAGGACTTCTGTATTTCACACACATTGGAGTCACGTCGGATATTTTTCTATTTTCACTTTTTCATATTTCTGCAGAAAAGTGCGTCCTCGTTCTGTAGTAGCGTAAATTGAATCGGATCTTTTCTCTAACAGCCTTTCAGAGAGTATGTATGGAATGTATCTGGTACATTGTATATAATTGAGATGTGCACTCATCATTATCTTTGTTTTCGTCTCGCCTGAAAGAGCCGCATCCAATATTTTCGCTATGATGTCAGCGCTGCATCTGTATCTCAAACTATACTTTCGATACAATATTCTGTTTAAATCCTAGTGTATAATTTATCGAGCAAGTTGACAAAATTTATAGAACAATGTAGACCAATCTAAAATATATGATTTAGATTAATAGAAGAGTATGATAGTATGTGAAACAAGGTTCAGTACCAAAGCTTGGTTTCTCATAAATACCTAGTATAACTGATCTATATAAAATGAAATACAGAAGTAGGAGCGACATCATCGGGCTGCTTTTAGAGGCTGCTAACGGAGGAGGTGCCACAAAGACGAAATTGATGTACAAGGCATTTCTTTCATTCAATCAATTGAGAGAATATTTGGCAGTTCTAGTTGAGAACGGTTTGATAGAATACGAGGGAAACCAAACGTATAGAACTACACAGAAGGGTCTCCAAGTACTACAACTACATAACAAGATCGAAGAACTAGCACCAATCAACTACGTCAATGGAAGGTAGGAGAGAGTCCGAAAAACGACAGCAGAAGAGTCTTTTATTTCTTCTAGCTGGTGTGTTAATTCCAAACTTGAAACCACTTGAAAGAAAGGACAAGCAGCCATATTGATGTTAAGGATATGGAATCCCCTTCTCTGATATAATTTCGTAGACTCACGTCGCACGAAGAATGGCAAAGATTGATCTGACTGATTACAGTTGATTTGTGGGTAAAAGATGGCTGTTATGGTTTGACTTAATATTTACGAATAATTTGTAGTCTAGTCTATTCAATGGTCTCGTATGCCATAGCAATTTGGTGTTTGATAGTTTCTAAGTCTTCTCTTGACCTTATCGTGTGCTCTACTATCGGTTCATGCCTACTTTTTCTAATTTCGATAACCAAGGAATTGACTGCTGGCCGTATGTCCAGAAAGGTTCTAAAGGTCAACGATTTTGCATAGACTATCCTGTGAGGCCTGATTTGTTCAACCACAGTCTTTCCCAACCCCATTACAAAGGTTCGTAGATCAAGAAATGCTTTACTCGATTCATCATTCAACCCGCTCAAATGACTTTCGAATGTATTTGGCAATTTTGAGGAATAAAAATCAAATTTATCCACATTTCACAGATGATGATTTAACACTCTTATAGATTTTCCACTTGTAACATGTGTCATTGGTCGATAGTCAATTGCTCTTTCGCAATTTTTAGTACCTCTCATTTTAAATCAAGATTCATTTAGCTAGGCTTATGCCATCAATAGATTTGTGGAGGGTTCGAATTTCAGCTCCTTGGCCTCACTTGAAGCAGTATAAAGCCTTTTGTACAGGGTACTAGACTCAATTTTCCCCCAATAGGTTGTATCTTTTGCTCAACAACTTTCTTTATTTTCGTTGATGTCTGTAGATTCCAACCTTGAGATCATTTGAGGCTACCGATTAAGGGATAGTAGTATCGCCGTTATAACAGAGGTAAATTCCTCCTAGTTGCTATAAATGGAACTTAAACTTTTCCAGTTTTTATTCCTTAGATAGGAAGGTCTCATTTTTCGTCCAAATTGGTTATGGACCATCATGTTGTGCCCAAGCGTGTGCACGACTCGATAACATCTTTATATTTTATCATAGGAACTATCTTTAAGGAATTAAACTTCGCCCATCCTGATTCGACCGTGAAATTCTGTACAGTATGCCCGTCCTCTGCATCAACGATCCACAAGAATGTATGTTCCAAGCCAGAATGATATTGCTGCTGAATTTTAACTTTGAACCTTTCAGCCATATTTGCTAGCTGAGCATCCATTCTTATTACAAGATCTCTATTTTCCAAATTGTTCAGCGGGCAACCTTCAGGAGAATGTTCCCCGAATATACCATATAACCCCATAAAAAACAGATTACTGTTCTAACTAATAAAAATTGCATTTCACGCTGGCTCTTACGAGACAAATTTTGTTCTGACTATCTAGTTGGCACATTGCTCTGCTACTTTATGTGTTGCTATTTTATGCTTGCTCATTGGGTCAAACCGGATAATGAAGAAAAATTGACTCATTGGCTAGACTGATCAGATTGAAAAGTCGTAACGACGAGTGATTATATAATCGAGGTTTTGTTTGCGTGCTTCCTAGTGTTCCCATGATGAATTGCTGCAGAGAAACAGCATTGATCTGATTCATCTAATGATATCTTTGGTTGACCATTAGTTGCTATCATAAGGTTTAAAGAGATATCAATCTTATATACTTCGAAAAGCAGTGACTAACGAAGCAGATAACAAAGAAATTGGGGTAGAAGACAACGGTTCGGAAGACGAGGCTGAGGACGAATTAGAGCAAGAAGAGGATGAGGAGACGAATCACGAGGAGACATGAGTTAGCCACTTCTATCAGTTGGGAACTTCGTATTCACCGTCTTGTTGTAGCTACCTGACCACGTAAGTTGGATAGAATCAGTGGATATAAGTACCATGTAATTGAAGGAAAACTTGGTCGTAACTACGGGCTAACTAGACCAATTAGGATTCTATTGATGATTGGTTTGGCACCATTCCATTTGGATAGTAATGTAGACCCGCGCAGCAGCATAGCCGCTAGAATTCTTGTGCAAGCCATAAGCACTTTGTATAGTTAGAACAATTTTACAGTTTGTTGAATTTGGATTCAATCTAGAATACCAGAATTGAGAGTGTTAGTTCTAAATTGCAATCAATATGTAAAAAAAGTTTAGTACACATTGGAATAAGCTATCATGCAGAACAGAAATAGTCATGGTTATTGAACGGGTTAGGTTGAGTAATGGCGCGTGAGCGAGTAAGTATCAAAAAGATAGAATAATACAAATCAGTCTTATATT
>JAICVW010000596.1 GCA_025935105.1 Nitrososphaeraceae archaeon | reverse complement strand
GACAATAAAGGCCCTTACAATATAGGAATATCGAACACACCTGACATCGCTTTTGTCCCATAAAATATCTGTCACCTCTAATTGGAGGTCTTAAGGCCTTGTACCGCTCGCATAGATTTCTACAAACCATTACTCCTTTGCCACTACAAATGGTACTGTCCGTGTTATATCTAATAACTGTAACGAATTTGATGTTTATTGATAAACAGTTTAGAACTAGTCTTATTCCGTCTACTTTCTAAGCAAAGTTCGCACACAGATAGAGGCAAATCTGGAGCCAAGCGACATATATTAGTATATAGATACACTAGATAGAATAGTCGTTGATAAACCTGTAATAATACAGAATCTCTGCCTAGACAAAGGATACAACTTTCCAGAATAGAAAGAGAGACTATCAAAAGAGGATATATTCCACATATTCGTCATAGAGGTGAAGTATTCACGAAGGCAAAATATTCAGTCAGAAGATAGATTGTGGAAAGAACAAATTCATGGCACAACAGATTCAGAGAGCTATTGGTAAGATATGAAAAGAAATCAGAGAACTATCTTGAGCTTATCTGTTTAGCTTGCTGTATTATTATATATAGGAGAATAATTTTGGGATAGGTTCTTAGTCGACCATCCAATTCTCAAATAAACTATTATTATATACCTGGCAACAGCCATTAGAATTTTATATTGTCTGGGATAACAACCTCTACAACGGCAAGCTCTTCAGCGACGGATATTATCAGTAGTATTACAATTACGAACAATTTTCCTACTTCCCAGTATGTGATCCCTGTCTTCTTGGTTATGATATTTGCTGCAGCGATATTCTCTTCAAAGGCCAGAATCCCTCATATCCTGATGCTAGTAATATTCGGAATTATTATTTCCTTTTTGAATCTTGCTGGACCTGGTATAGTACATCTCAAACCGTTTAGGATTGATCCGAACTTGATAATCAATTTTATAATACCACCCTTAATCTTCGAGGCTATGATGAATGTAGATTACAAGTATTTTAAAGAAGTTAGAATATCTGCACTATTACTTGCTACGCTAGGAGTCGTTGTTGCTACTTTAGTGGGAGGTTTTCTTGTGATGTATATGTTACATTTACCACCTCTCATAGCTTTTGCCTTTGCAGCTTTGATTGCTCCTACAGATGCAGCAATTGTAATTGAATTATTCAAAAGAATAAGGGTTCCAAAGTTACTTTCAACACTAATGGAGGTTGAGGCTAGTTTCAATGATGCTACTGGAGCTATCATTTTTTCATCCATAGTTGCATTGGCTTTCATAGCTCCAGGCCTAACTCCTACTACTACTGCTACTACTACTCATACTACTACTGCTGCTGCAGCTAATTTAGCATCTCCTTCTTTGAATAGCAATGTAAATAATTCAAATCACTCAATCAATTTGAATATTGTCGAGGAGACTGTACGATTTAGTGAAGAGTTTCTTGGAGGAGCGGCTATTGGGCTAGCCATTGCCGCAGCTACCCATAGACTCCATAGTCTAGCTAACAACCCACTATCTGAGACTTCACTAACAATTATCACCGCATTTGGATCAGTAGTACTCGCTAACTCATTGGGTGTATCTGGCTTAGTAGCTGTAGCTGCTGCAGGGCTTTACTTTGGCAACATAACCGTAAAAAAAGAAGCTACAATGAGCAAAAGTGTTAGAACATTTGCATTTAATTTCTGGGAGATGATTGCTTTTTTAGCAAGCTCAGCAACCTTTCTATACCTTGGAATAAGCATGGACTTGATAGCTGTCTGGCAACATATCATCGTAATAATCCTGGCACTTATAGCAGTATTAGCTGCGAGGGCCTCAATAGTATATTTGATACTTGCCGCAACATCTTCTAAACTCACAAGAGAAAATATTCCAATTAGCTGGAGACATGTAGTTATGATAGGGGGAATGAGAGGAGCAATGTCTATAGCTTTGGTAGCGTCTCTTCCACAAAGTGACTTTAAGAATACATTACAAACAATCACTTTTGGTGTAGTATTGCTATCTTTGATCGTTCAATACATTGTTCTGTCCAGATATACAAAGAAAGTATTCCCGAAGGCAAAGGTATGATATGTGTTATATAATACTTGGCACCGACTCAATTATCATTTTTCCCCATGTTATACTTATGACCGGGAGAGTACGTACCAAGTCATAACCCTGGCAAGACTGAGTTATTAATCCAAATGGTCAGTTAGGGGAAGACTCGTATTTGAACAAGGGACTATGACCATTATGGAAACAATCCTCATCGAACCTTTAGACAATCTATGGAGTTGTTCTAGCAAATATTAAAGCAAAATATTGCTTTGTCGCATGATTAATTAGGGTTTTCAATTGCCAATCATTAGATAGGTTAGGTCATTCGATTAAACATGTTATATAGAGTTGCTTTTAGTAGGATTTCTTTTAATATATGAGGATATCTTCTAGCTGTTACGTGTTCATCAAATGTTCTTTTAATGGAAGAGAACACGGTTTCTGCTATCCACCTATGTCCATAGCTTACGCTACGCTTCCATCTTTTGGGATTTGTTTGTTGTCTTAATACAGACATATTCCTGGCATGACAGTTAGTTGACCTGACTTTG
>JAICVW010000195.1 GCA_025935105.1 Nitrososphaeraceae archaeon | reverse complement strand
TAAACTGGTGAGAAAGTCTCAAGTAGTATGTCAAATTACTTTCCAGATGAGTTCATTATCCCTTGCGTTAATAAAGAAGTTCTTTGTACCTGGCTCTCCATCCAGCTTATTATTCTGATAATCGGAGGTCGCTCCTAAAATTTCACACCACATCGGCATTGAGGATCATTTCTCCTATTGAGTTCTGATGTATAAAGCCACGTCAATTTAGAACATACGTACAATTTTTTTACGAATCGTACTTCAGCTGAGCGTCAGCCGAATCACATCGGTTAACACACAGTAAATATTGGCCAATAGAGAACTTGACCCACGCTTTATTCGTTCGTGAGGTGGAAAGAATTATGTCCTAAAAATTGGTTCAACACTTGCTTAGTACTGTCTCATCATTATCTGTATGAATAAATTGATTTCAGTACATGATCAAGAGGACTATTGGAGAATAACTTCAGAAATATCAAATATCTTAGTCCCGCATGTTGTTCCGATAATCTCAGATACGTTGGGAACCGTATTGTCATAGCCACTAACAAATTTTTTTATACTGAACCCTCCTTCAACCATAAGCTCCATTTCGAAGCACTTGCTAGTGACTCTTGAGAACTCTATGGAGTAGATCTTCTTAGATGTAACCCGACTCCTATCTTGAAATTTTACAAGGGAAAAGTTCAATTGTCTAAGGCCCTCGAGCCTTTCTACCTCGAAGGTTTCAAAACTTTCAACAACGACTTTTGCCTTCGTAATGAAGCGAATAGGAGATTTGGGTGCACTTTTTGGTTCCGCATCTAAAATGATCCCTAGTTCGCAAGTATCTATATAAATAGGAGCATTTAAAGACCTGAGCTTAGGATCTGATAGGCGAACAAAAAAAGGCCTGCCTTTCCCAGACACTAGACTACTGGGATCTTCACTACCTACCCATGAGAATTTTGGAAAGCTGCCCTTAGTAATGCGAATTAGTTCGGCTGTAATAATACCTTCAATTGAGCCACCGGGGTGGGTGCATCGGTTAAGGTATTCGGACTCGTTTCCTCTGCCATCACATTCTTTGCAGTATCGTTGCCTTTGGGGCAGGCCTCTTTGTTTCTTAATATATCGTCCAGAAAAAGTCAATGACCTTGATTTGGCAAAAATCATTGGTTCACCCAGTTGCGATATTGAAACATTGATTGACAAATCTGGTTCATAGAAAGACAGTTTTTTTCTTAATCTTTCTTGAAATCTTTGTCTCAATACATTTTGAAGCTGGCTCTTTACACTTTCATTTCCTCTCAATTTGTGCCTGGCTCTGACTTGATCTTCCCGATCAAGAATATCATGAGGCAAGCTTATACCAATACAAAAAGTCTCAAATTCGTAAGTGTTACCAACTTGTGATTCGATCAATTGATCGAGATAATTCAATCGACTCATGAGTCCGCGGCAGATAAAGCACGAACCATAATCGATGCACAATTGATCACCTATCCTGAGACTAGTGAGACGCATAGTACAGAGGGGACATAGATTATAGTGATTTCTTAGCTCTAACTCGCTGAATCGGAGGTAGGATTTTTTAACCAACACCGAACCTCCGCAACATTCCCTGCATTTGTCGGCCCTTCGCTTGTTTCATCATCGACTTAGAATTGTTGTATTGCTTGATCAACTCCTTGACATCATGTTCTGTCATTCCGGATCCTCTTGCGACTCGCTTCCTCCTAGAATCGTTCATTATATCCGGGTTCCGTCTTTCGATTTTGTTCATGGATTGAATAATGAATCTCCATTTTCCCATTTTATTCTGCAAGGCATCTAACTGGTCATCTTTTACCATTCCAGAAAGTCCTGGCAAATTGTCAATAACATTTCTAAAGCCCATTTTTCCAACATTTTCCATTTGTGAATAGAAATCTTCGATAGTCATTTTTCCACTCAAAAGACGCTTAGCTTGTCCTTCATCAGCCTGTAACTCTAGATTCTTTGCCATTTCGAGTAATGCCCGGATGTCGCCCATTCCTAGTAATCTTCCAACAAATTGGGTAGGAGAAAACATTTCCAGATCGTCAATGCGTTCGCCTGTCCCTACAAACATTACGCGAGCACCTGTCGCTGACGACGCTGCTATGACTCCTCCCCCTTTAGCAGTCCCATCAAGTTTGGATATCACTATACCGCCCACTGGCGCAGCATCATGAAATGCTTTTGCTTGACTGTAGGCTTGTTGGCCTATTGTACCGTCGATTACAAGCAACACAAGATCTGGTTTAGAAGCTTCATACGTCGTCTTCATTTCTTCTAATAATCCTCTTTCTTCTTTGTGTCGACCTGCCGTATCAATAACAACCACGTCAAGACCTTCCTTCTTGAAGTGGTCTAGCCCTCTCCTCACTATGCTAACTGGGTCTTTACTTGACTCGTCCCCAAAAACTTCCACGTTGATCTTACTGCAGTTCATTTTTAGCTGAGTTAGGGCTCCAGGTCTCCAAGTATCTGCCCCTATAACAGCGATGCGGTAACCATGCTTGGTCAGCCATTTTGCGAGCTTGCCAGTTACGGTAGTTTTACCGCTTCCTTGAATTCCGAGCATTAGCACAACGTTTTGTTGCCCCGATTTAATCCCTAATCCTTCATCAGAGCCCTTTTGAACTTTGTCTATGCTGGTTATTGTCTCCCCGGAATAGCCAAGGAGTTGTGCAAGTTCTCCATACAAAATAGTGATTATGTGATCTTTCCTCGAAAGCCCCTTCACTGGATGCTCTGTTAAAGCTCGTTGCTTTAACCTGTTAGTTATGGAAAGCACTAACCTGACATTAACATCTGACTGAAGCAAGGCTCTCTGAACATCTTTACATAGAGAATCGATTAATTCCTCGTTTATATCCGATGCTCCGACTATTTTCTTTAATGCATCTCTAAGGCTGGAGCGAAGGTTGTCTAGCATACCTATTTCTCTACAAGTGCCGCATCTTGTATTTCAAATATTCCCCTCTGCCCATCCCATTTTGTAGTAGCTCTCCTAATCTCGAGCTTTTTTCGATACATTGGACAATCAACGACCAGTGTCTCTGCGTCACCACCTTCAAACGTTAAATTGATGCGGTACTCTTCGGCGATGTGTTTCAAGCGTTTCAAAGATCTCGAATCCAATCTTACGCCCAACCACGAATCGTCTAGTCCCATAGCAGCCACAGCTACGATCCTAATTTCAAATTTCTCTTCAATTAACCTATCTATATAATTAGATTCATTGACGTTCCAGATAGGAGATATCTCCTGGATGTTTAGTTTCTCGCAGATCTTTTCGATTACTTGTTTCTGGTACCTGCTGTATATTGCTCCATGTACTAATCCATCCACTTGGTACTGAGATGTTGCCCTTACTATCGTACCTTCTAAGTCTTGTGTTTCTTCCTCCTTTGTTATCGATTTCGAATTAAAAACCAGAGAAGGTATGCCCAAGGCCTCTCCTAAATATGTCACAAGTTTGCAATTAGGATAGTGAAAGAGCATACTAGAGTCATTGTAAGGACATATTGTCACTAGACATGAGATTTCGTGCCCTAACTTTCTCGCTTCATATAGAGCAAAGGTGCTGTCCTTGCCTCCGCTAAAAAGGCCAAGTACTTTCATTCAACCCACCTTGGTTCTGAAAATGAAATTGGATGCTTCAGCACTCATAATCGTCATCACGTTGTCTTCTGATTCAGCCGGCTCTTCCAAGTTCCTCATCAGCATCCAACCAGAAATTGTCATATTTATATAAATGCGATACTGTCATAGGATCTAATCCATTCGACTAAGGGATTGGTAGTTTTCTTAAACTTCTTGACCACTAAGCATATGCGTGACATGATGTCCCGCGGGCAGGATTTGCTCCAAGCTATGATGGATAACTTGTTTGAGCCTGCGACTCTTCGGTTTCTATCTTTGTGAGCCCAGTAGGCTGTTTCACGTGGTCAGCTTTAGTCAGCCAACATCTACAGCCGAAAGCTCTACCAGGCTGAGCTACCGCGGGACAATCTCGAATATCGCAAATGGTATATATTCTTACAGATGACACAATCGAAGCCGTATTCTGGAATGTAAAATATGGGATCTCAACTGTTTAGTATTGCAGCTATATCTTTCCAGAAATAAGAAATAATCAGATCTGCTCCTGCACGCTTCATTGAGCAGATGGCTGAAATTATCCAAGCATGTTCGTCAATCCAATTTAAAGAACCTGCAGACTTGATCATTGCGTATTCTCCAGAAACATTTTGTGCTGCCAGCGGAAATTGAAACCTTTCCTTAACGGCGGATATAATATCTAGATATAGAATAGCAGGCTTTATGATGATCATATCTGCCCCTTCCAGGATGTCGTTTTGAATCTCGCGAATGGATTCTCTGCTATTCATAAATGGAACCTGGTATGAAGACTTATCCATGTGAACGTGGTCCATGATCTGCTCTGAAAATGCCAAAGATCTAAATGGAGAATAAAGAGACGACGCATATTTGATAGAATAGGGATAGATTTTTATTTTTCTAAAACCAGTTTCATCCAAAAGAGTTCTGATTGTCTTTACCTGGCCATCCATCATCGACGAAGGCGAAACCACATCTGCACCCGCTTCAGCGTGAGTTCTTGCGATTTCAGAGAGATATCGAATAGTATTGTCATTATTGATAGCGTCACCTGATGAATCTTTCAAACCGCATTGGCCGGACAAGTTATACTGACACAAACAGACATCGGTTATGATTGTGAGTGCTTCGCCAAATTCCTCTTTTAGTTTTCTTACCGTCCTCTGTACGATGCCAGACATGTTAGCCGCGTCGGAGCCAACTGAATCCCGCAATGAAGGAACGCCGAACAGAATTACTGATGATATTCCCAAATTCATCATTTGGCCGACCTTAAATACTGTATCCTCTAGAGAAAGGGAGGAGAAATCCGGAAATAAAGATCTTCTAACCGCTTTTGCCCTATGATCCCTCACGAACAACGGAGCCACAAGGTGGCGTGTCCCGAGGCTCACCGAATTCAAGATGTCTTCTAGCTCACTTCCCCTGAATTTGCTCTTCTGCAAAATCCTAGGAAAGGATTAAATGAACATATATGAATCTTGTTACGTCGATCTCAGAACGTAGTGGATTCGGATTTGGCAAGGATAGAAATAACTGTGGGGATCCCATGTTTCAACGAGGAAGGAAACATTACCAAGCTCCTTGCTCTACTCTCAGAACAACAATCTGAAATGCTTGGAATTCGTGAGATAATTATTTCTGACGATTCGTCAGACGGTACAGTTAGGTTGATTGAGGAATTTGCTGTAAAAAACTCATATCTGAATATAAGGTGCATGCACCACCCTTCAAGGAGAGGCGTAGCAAGCGCGTGGAATGAAATTTTTCAGAACGCGACCGGACAATTCATCGTGTTATTTGATGGAGACGTCATTCCAGACAAATACTCAATCAGAGAATTGTTAACTTCTTTAAAAGGGCATACAGGATTATGTATTTCAAATACGCTGCCTACTGAATCTTCCACTATTGCCGGTAGGGCGTCTCGCTTCGTCTCGACTTGGCTAAGACTTGTGAAAATGAATGGACTTTCCCAGTATACGACGATTGGACGTGGACTCTTGATTCAGACTGATGTAGCGAAGGAAATTATTATTCCAGAAGGAATTATTGCGGTTGACTTGTATCTACAGTGTAAGGTGTTAGAACTCCAAAAAGGAATAGTATACAATGATCGTGCAGTGGTTTGTTTTAACCCGCCTAAAACGATCAAAGATTTTAACTCGCAGGTGATTAGGTCTGCAATTGGCCACCGTCAAATTAAAGGTTGGGTTGACAAGTTTCATGTTTGGCTTCCGTTCGGGGTCGCATTGCGCTCTGCATGGAAGGCATTCGTGAGTGATCCAGTCGGCGCACTTTCGGT
>JAICVW010000341.1 GCA_025935105.1 Nitrososphaeraceae archaeon | reverse complement strand
TAAGCTTTCAATTACGCAAGAGGTCCAATGATTCTCTGTCTAGAGTTTCATAAAATTCGAGCTTGTTTTCTATTCACTATTCAAGGAATTTAAAAGGGTTGCCATGTTGGATTGTATTACTTTTAATTAAATGGCTCGGATAGCGGCCCTTTCTCCTTCTGTATTAAGAATCGAATTTTTTATGTTAATAGGTTGAATTATACTGCGATGCCCTTTACCGACTCGTGTTTGTTGGTACTAATAACGGTCATTGTACCATATAGGGTTCGTGCATACCCTCCTTGCCGGCTTCTACTTTCAATCCTATTCATGCCGATACAAAAGAAAGAAATTACAGCAATTACTACGACATTAATGTTGAAAAGTACAGCTGTAGTGGGTCTTCTTAGAAATAAGAAATGGATTAAAAGACGCTGGCTGGATTTTCGGAATGGAAACGGATTGTATTTAGTATTTTTTCTGACACTTGCACAGTTTATTATAGTCCAATATAGACTTCTCCTCGAAGGAACTCCTATATTTCATTCAATCCCTTTATGGATATTTTCTGTTGCTTTTGTGGGATTATACATACCCTTAGCAGTACTCATTGGAGCTTGGCACAGAAGGACTCAATATAATGTTGAGAATCAGACTCATTTCGAACGGAACCCGATAGGCGCGACCATGTACCTTTTTTTATACGATCTAATTGATGGTAAGGTTACTGAGGAAGAAAAAAAGCATATGCGAAAATATCTTTTAGAAATACTGAGAAAGCCAGATAGGTCGCTTAGCGATTCTCCACAAGATGTAGGTCAGAAAAATTGAGGCATATGTTATTTTCCAAACAATGCTGACTTTGTAATTTAACCCTAGTTTGTTCTATCAAGTCCTACCAGAGTGTCGGTCTAGAGCAGAATTAGTTTATGTGTTAGAAGATAAGATGAATCTTATTGTGGCCGAATTAACCAAGGAGTGTATGTGCATATTGCAATGATTCAAATCCTCGACCTAAGTGTTGAAAGATAGAGCCCTACACTTATCAGGCCTGGGCTAGCTAATTGCATGAAAATGGCATGGAGAGCTATGTGAAGATTGACAAATTGATCTCAACAGAAGGATGTACACAGAAAATCTCACGATCAGAATCAATTAAAATCATAGCTGTTGAATAGTAAATAGCCACCTACATTGTGAAATGGATGAAGTAAAGGTTGATGAACTGGATATTCAGTTTATCTTGGGATAATATTAATAAATTTGTTCAATTTGAATTGTAAAAATGATATGGTAGAATGTAGAAATTCCCACAAAACGATGACCAATGCGTTTGCTTCCAATAAAGAGCAGAATTCGTGTTTAGATCTTCAAATCGGTATGCTATTAAAAATAGCGTTAGGTACGGTGTTAATTGTTTGATTAAGAAATTTAGGAGGGCGACTAAGCGTCGTCTGAAAGTATCTCCGGGAATTAGCTTTGTAATGTCGCTCAGGGGGTTTGCCTGCCTACTTGGTTTTATTTTTTACAGGAAAATTAAAGGCCAACAAAGCTTTTTAGTTCAAGGACGGGCCTACCGCTATTTTGATTCAAAACTTACATGGTACAACGAGCGCTCTGTAGAGATCCCCTTTATTTTAGAAGAGGTAAAAACTACTGAGCACAAAAATATTCTCGAGATCGGAAATGTCTTGTCTCATCATATTTATGTTAATCACGACATAATAGACAGATACGAAATTGCAAAGGGTGTAACTAATAGTGACGTCGCCGATTTCACGTCAAACAAGAAATATGAACTAATAGTGAGTATTTCTACTCTAGAACATGTAGGTTGGGATGAGAAGATACGCGATGAGATGAAGATTATACGAGCATTGGAAAATTTGAAGAATCATGGTAAGAGGATTGTAGTAACTCTTCCATTAGGATACAACCCTAATTTGGATATGCTCTTGAGAAAGGGGACTATAACTTTTTCTGAACGAATATGTTTATTACGGGTTTCTAGAGGTAATTCATGGAGACAGGTCTTGTGGGATGATATACAAAATGCAAAATACAATGAACCTTTACCTTTTGCAAACGGCCTGTTGATTGGCATTATATACTAGGTCTCTACGTATAGACCATAGATATCGCATGAATAGATTTGTGTGTTAAATTCTCCATTTAATCCCTCTCGCCAACTCTGGGCTAATAAATTGAACATAGAAGTGAAACAGACATCAAGTTAAAGGAAAGTTGCCTCTTGTACTATATGAAAGGGATGATAAACTCTCACTCACACTAGCATATTGTCAACCCTTCACCGATTATACGAAAAGAGTTAGCTAGTACATTAGAACCAAACGAATCAAACTAAATGTACTGTTACTCATTCCATGCTAATCTGTACAGCACGAAGAATTTTGCATTGGAGTACGCTTGTATCTATAAACTCTTGTCCAACTTAATTTGCAACCGACCCTATCACATATTTCATTAACCTCGTCTCGATAATCTCGTACCTGAGATTGTCCGTATCACGCAGTACTTGCAGTACCTTCTCAAGATTATGGCCGTGTACTTCAACAATTAGCTTTCGCAGTCTGTTCAATGTCTTACCCGCGCCTTCCAAAGCAGAT
Source organism: Nitrososphaeraceae archaeon (assembly GCA_025935105.1). Classification (GTDB taxonomy): domain Archaea; phylum Thermoproteota; class Nitrososphaeria; order Nitrososphaerales; family Nitrososphaeraceae; genus Nitrosopolaris. The sequence goes on along the minus strand of JAICVW010000341.1, from coordinate 1,613 downwards.
ACTTCCCCGCCCTCTATATCAATTTTCATGATATCGACCCTCGTCTCTTCCAAGATCCCATCGAGAGTATCACATTCGACATTTACCGAACCGCCGTCAGGCGGAACAAAATTCAAGTCATGAATGTAGTCGGTAGACAAACTATAAAATTCAGATCGAACACGATTTCTAGTGTCTATCCTATCATACAGCGTAGCTTTTCCTTTGTAATTAGATACTGCTTTGTTAATGGTCCTAATGCATTCAAAGTTATTAAGTTCAATATTTTTATTTAGAGCCTTGAAATTTTCGGGATGCGCCTCTATTGCTATAATTCTCACACCATCGTCTGAATAATCTTTGGCTAATTTCAATGAATAATAACCCACGTTTGCGCCGACATCCACGAAGGTCTCTCCCTTTCGCATCATCAAGTGAGGTACAAGTTCCTTTTCTCGCGGTATAGAAAACATGTAAAAGTCATCTGTGCCTTTCCTTGGAAGAGCAAGGAGCCCGTTGAAAGAATACGGTCTCTCAGGTAAGAAATCGATTTCTGATAAACCAATTCTTTTTAGATGCTCGTCTCTGCTCTGTTTTCCCATCCGGATGCGCAACAGAACCCTTTGCGCGAGGTATCTGTATCTAGCGTACTTAAGAAAAAGGGAAATGGAATTCATTTCACGACTGCGTAACAATTGACTCTTATATCCTTTCCGGTGTCTGGTGAGTCAACTAAGAATCCTACTTCTATTCGAATCTTTAGACACAGTGCTCCATTCAGTTTTTCTGCCCCAATTTGAAATGTTGCTTTTAATAATAGGTGAACTCGATTGGCTTCCTATTATATCAGAGTTCAAAATTAGATCAGTTTGAAGTATGCGAGAGTGAACCAGAAATTCTTCTTAAACGATCTGTAAGCTTCATAGATTGGGACAACAAGCAGAATTTTAAGTGCCCGTTTTTTTGAAAGGGCGTGACAATCTCCTACAACATGTCCTTGCTGTATTTGCACATCCTTTGGAACACTAAGGACATCAGGCTCAGGCCTGAAAGCCATACCAGTTCGCACATGCTTATTATCAACTATCTTAGTATAATGGTCAGATACAGAAGTTGGTATTTTCATCCAGGTTCTTCCTTCTTTGTCAAAGTTAAATTTTACGATTGTATCTTCACCAAACTGTGTATTAAGATCCATTCCTAAGATAGGATCTTTCTTTATTAATGTATGACCCAGCCATCCGATACTGGGTATTGTCTCCCTCCTGACGGTGAACGAATAGTGATCAATTCTGCATCCCTCGATGGCATCAGCCTGCTTCATGCACGGTTTGATGCCCTCAAACCAACCCCTTCTCAGTATGACGTCAGAATCTATTATGGCAACCCATTCTGTTTTTGTCAAGGACATTCCATATTTTGTTGCCTGGCCCAGATTCAGTTCTGGACGAGAGTGGAACGAAACCTTGTCATACGATAATGCTATTTCCTTGGTCCGATCCGTCGAGCCAGCATCTATGATAATTAATTCCCTGATAGGCAATTCCGTTAGGACAGCCTCCAAGCATTGTCCTAGTGTCTCCTGGGAATTCTTAGTTCTTATGACTGCGTCGATAAGGCTTTGATCTATTGCC
>JAICVW010000689.1 GCA_025935105.1 Nitrososphaeraceae archaeon | reverse complement strand
ATTAAGTCAGTGCCTACATAGAGGCCTTCAAATTCATTTGTATATTTGCTAGCTTTCGGTTCGTCTCCTGCTTTGGATATTATCGCATCCAAACTATACTCATATAGGATAACAACAAATGATTATTTACAGTTTACCTTAATGTTCGATGATTTACTACATTAAACTAGATCCCAGGTTGTAACTATTGTGATCTTCCAAATTCCGCCACATATCGACGAACACCAATATAAAAGCCGTCAAATCTACGTAGTGTACTAGTCTAGAGTGTCCTTAATTTAGCAACAAAAAGACAGTTTAAATACCATGCAAACTCAATTAGTCTAGCCTAATTGATAACCAGCCTTTGTAGCAATGATGACGATACGGCCATAGCGGTATTAAGAGATATCACAGATAAAATCACATCCAAAATAATAAGGTCCACCATAAGTCATGCAAAAACAGTCTCTGAAATATGTGGTGAAAACCAACTTCCATTGAGTTCAACATACAAAAGTATACGTGATTTGACTACAAAAGGCATTATGCACATCGAAAAAATATCTATGGATAACAGGGGTAAAAAGATGACATATTATAAATGTAAAATGAAATCACTAGAGGTCAAATTTAATGAACATGGTTTGTTTTTGCAATTTGGAAAAGACTGATGTATCAAATCAGATACCTATACTTCTATTTTTCAATCGGATTATCTCCGTCATAGACTTTTATCTTGTCAATTAACGTAAGTGTCTTTCTGGGCATTAAGAATCGTCAATTAGATTATATATACCTAGGTGGACCTAATTAGACTGGCCTAACTTGATAAATATCATTAAACATGCCTGTATGGGGAGAATAGGAAGGTGGTAGCTGTTAATTACTGGGAGCTTTTGTTGCTAGGCTCCATTGCAGGATTCACTATATTTCTCGGACTACCTCTGGCTAGGCTTCAAAATGTATCTGCTAGGAGGAAGGGTTTTCTTAATGCCATTGCTATAGGCATTTTGGTCTTTTTAATTATAGACGTATTTGGTCATGCCTGGGATTCTACTGGTGATGTTGCACAGTCTACTTTCTCAGGAAAAACGCCTCTTGCAACGGGTATTCCTATAATCCTTGCTCTCTTTGGAGGACTCGCAATAGGACTTTTAGGCTTGGTCTTTTACGAAAAGAGATACATGTCTGGAAAGAAGAGTAGTAATAATAATAACAACGACAAGGACAACAAATATCAGACCATATCAAGAAGTTTTTCTTTCAATGATAGAAAAGAAGCAGGCGATTCAATTGTTTCTTCTTCTACCTCTAATGTTAGCAGTCAAGGACATAGTGGAAACGCAGAATCTCAGATTCTCGTCCACGAAACTACAGCATATAGACTTTCTATGATGATTGCAATTGGAATAGGAGCACATAACTTTAGTGAAGGTCTTGCAATAGGTCAGTCTTATATATCTGGAGCAATAGGATTAGCAGTAATTCTGATAATTGGATTTGGTGCTCATAATGCTACAGAAGGATTTGGCATAGCCGGTCCTCTTACTGGTTTAATAAATAAACCTAGCATTCGTTTTCTGGTTTTAGCAGGATTAATTGGAGGTGGTCCTACATTCCTTGGCACAGTCATAGGAAGCCTATGGACTTCAACTATAACATCTGTATTCTTTCTCTCTATTGCAGGAGGAGCATTGATTTATGTTTCTATGCTAATGTACAATTCAGGTAGAAGACAAACTACAAATGATATTCTAATGGTAGGAATATTTGTTGGACTTTGTGCTGGGTTCATTACAGATTTAATAGTTACACTTGGAGGTGCATAGTACGTTCAGATATGCATTGCAAGTATTTACCTTAATATCAACAATTTCGCCAAAGGCCCTCCGAAGCAGCTTTTGATCGGGATTCAACGCTGTGTGCTACTCCT
>JAICVW010000316.1 GCA_025935105.1 Nitrososphaeraceae archaeon | reverse complement strand
ATCTATTAAACCATACTCCGTCAATCTCACGAGTTCATTTAATTTTGAAACTCGTTCTCCGCCCACGATGCCAGCCTTTAACATTTTTGAATCGGTTGCGATACCTATGTGAGAGATATGCGAATCCATGGATTCTCCGGACCTGTGAGACGTTATAATTTTGATCCCATAGGAAGAGCAAGTGTTGGCGAAATTCATTGCTTCATACAGGCTTCCTGCCTGGTTGACTTTCAGTATTGCACCGCTACAAGCATTGTATTTCGCAGCGAACTTAGCACGTGATGTATTAGTAACCAACATGTCATCACCTGTAACGACGCACCTTTTGTTTTCCTTTGTAATGTTTGAGGCTCCTTCAAAATCCTCTTCGTTGACTGGATCCTCTACATATATGAGATTATATTGTTTTACAAGCCCATTAACATAATCTATCTGTTCTTCTCTGTTCCGTGATAAGCCCTGTCTTTTATAATCATAGATTCGTTTTGTCTCATCCCAGTACGATGAACTGGCAAAGTCAACTCCTAATGATATTTCAGTTCCCAGACTATATCCACTATTTTTTACTGCAAGCTCTGCGATTTCTAGCGCATGATCGTTATCCATACGCGGTGCCCATCCTCCTTCATCTCCTCGACCATACGTGAAATACGGATCAGAATCTTCGATGACTGATCTTACTTTTTTATGAACTTTAAAATTCATATCTAATGCCTCGACAATGTTTCTAGCACCAATCGGACACACAAGAATTTCTTGGATATCTGGGGTTCCAGGACCTGCGTGTGCACCACCTCCAAGAATATTGCCTAGCGGATATGGATATCTATAAGGCCCATTTGGCTTTAGTAATCTGAAAAGTGGGATATCCAAAGCCCTCGATGCGGCCTCTACAGATGCGACACTAATTGCATATGCAGCCGCACCTCCGATAACAGAGTATGTTTCTGTATTGTCAATTGACTTTAAGGCGTCAAAAATTTCTATTTGATTGCTAGCATCTATGCCAACAAATCTATTTTTGTTAGACCTTATAATGGCAAGGGCTCTTTCGGGACTATTCTGAGGAAAGCTCTGGGCCTCATGTTTTCCTACACTAGCTCCGGATGGAGCGCAAGCTCTGCCTAAAAATTTTTTATCAGCTATTACGTCAATTTCTAAAGCTTTTGAGCCTCTACTGTCATATATGAGCCTGCTATTGAGACTTGAAATGGATGGCATAAGAAATTTTCTATTCAGTTTCTGACTGTATCTCAGACATTCTCCGCCTCAGGGCCTCGTAATATGGGATGATTTGATAAATTGTCTCGACAGTTGAAACTAACATTCTTCTACAACAATAGCGCTTTACATTCAGGGAGTCACTTACTTTAGAAGGGTCCTCACCTGCTTTTACCCTGTTGCTATATTCCAAAAACTTGTCGCCAATAACCTTGCCGCAGGTAAAACATCTCACGGGTACTAGCATCAGAAACCGAAGTATCCAAAGTGTTATAAAAACCATCTAGTGACAACTTTAGAAATCGGCTTAATTCAGATTCTTATTATCTTGAACTTGGAATTATTACAATTTACCGACGCAGGCTAAGTTATTCTGATTTTTGCAGGGGGCAGGTTGACTTCAACAATCCTAATATTCAAATTAGTCGTTAAAAACCATAAAGTAAAGGAAAAGCGGGAGTCGCCCAGCTTGGCCAAAGGCGTAAGACTGAGGCTCTTATCCCTTAGGGGTTCGTGGGTTCAAATCCCATCTCCCGCACTCAGAGCCGCGTTTTTCGTATAAAATTGGTCACTTCACTTGAAAGATTCGAGCACTTCTTGGCTGTGACCACGGGGCTTGACTTTGTTAAATACCTTAAAGATCTTTCCGTCCTTTCCGACCAAGAATGTCGATCTTGTCACACCAAAATATTCCTTACCCATGAAGCTTTTGAGTCCGTAGGCACCGTATTTTTTAGATATCTCATTAGCTGGATCTGCAGCGAGTAAAAAAGGAATTCTCAGTTTTTCTCTAAAGCTTATATGCGATTGTATATTATCGGGACTAATTCCAATAATTTCTATATCTGCTTGACTGAACTTTCCATAATCGCGTGTGAATTCGCTCGCTTCAGTGTTACACCCAGGAGTGAAATCCTTAGGATAGAAGTATATTACCAATTTCTTCTTATCCTTAAAGTCTGAAATCTTGATGGCATTTCCGTCTGAATTTGTCATGCTAAAATCTGGAGCTAGATCCCCTCTTCCTAACACTGCACTACTATCATGATCTTCGTTCTTAAGCATTGCAAGACTAATATCGTGTCCGGTGGTAAAAAACTAAACCCCCTTCCTATTTGGTGGTGGTGGCTCATAGGTTCGCTTAGGGACCGATAATATATAGGGGAAGTACCAAATTTAGAAAGGCGATCAGGTATCATGGCACCCTATGACATTGTTGTTGTTGGTGGAGGGCCAGCTGGTTTGTCAGCCGCATTTGGAGCCGCAAAAGCAGGAGGGAGTGTTATTTTGTTGGAAAAAGATGAAGGTATTGGACAGAATGTCAGGACTAGTGGGGTTACATGGATACATGAAATTGAGAAGTTAGGCATCGGCAAGGATCATTATAATCCCATAAGGAACTTTTCGTTTGTATCAAACTCCAACTCAGTTATGATCAAGGGCGTTGCGCCAAGAGCCTGTGTGTTGAATGTTCGCAGCGCATATCAGCATCTGGCAATGCTAGCTGCTGAAGCAGGCGCCGAGATAAGGGTAAGGAGCAAGGTAACAAAGGCGTCAATTCTGCCAGAACGAAAAATGTGTAGGTTAAGATCAAGAACACCAAAAGGAGAAATAGAGTTAGATTGCAGAACAATCGTAGACGCAAGTGGCTTTAATTCCTACGTTGCTAGGTCTATGGGGTTGGTCAAGCAGTGGGGAAGATATGGAATTGGTGCGGAGTACGAATGCTATTGCGAGAATCTTGATCTTGATACATGGGTCTTAATGGTTGGTTCAAAATATTCTCATGCCGGATATGCGTGGATATTTCCTGTCTCACGAAATAGAGCCCGTATAGGCGTTGGTGTTGGGAGACCTGAGTCACAGTCAGACCCCGTCGACAAATTAAACGAGATATTGGTCACTAGGCCACCTCCGCTTAATCAGATGGGGAAAATCCAGCCCATTGAGTTGCATCGTGGGTTTATCCCAAACGACGGTCCAAGGAGCTCGATGGTCTACGATAGGCTACTCCTGGTGGGGGATAGTGCCGGCCAGTCCAATCCATTGGTGCTGGAAGGGATTCGGTACGCCATAGAGTATGGACGGATTGCCGGCAGGATTGCGATGAAATACATAGGTCAAAATTGTAATAAAGACATACTTTTTGGATATGAACAGATATGGAGGCAAAAAAATCAAGCATCTATAGCTTCTGCGCAAAGGGTTCAAAGGAGATGGATTGATCTATCGGATGAAGAGTGGAATAGCGAGATCGATATTTTAAGAGAGATGTCTGTAGATGAATTCGTTGATTTTATTAAAGCAGAGTTTGGAATACGCAAACTTGTAAAGTTCGGCCTGAACCATCCGAAAGCGGCTTATCGAGAACTCTTAGGGCTGATCAAAAATCATTAGCAAAAGATTTATATCTTTTGCCCATAAGCAAAAGCTGTTTTGCCTGGCGAAACCGTAACTGAATTTGCGCCCGTATTGTATACACTCGGTTTCGGCGTCTTGGCTGGTGGTATATCTTTATTCTTGTCAAGATTGCTTTCTCCCAGAAGAAGATATACTCCAATGAAATTTTTGCCAGTAGAGTGCGGTCAGGTGCCTCTTGGGGAGGGCCGCTCTCATTTTATGATGCAATATTATGCATACATACTAATGTTTGTAGTATTTGATGTGATGGCAATTTTTCTTTATCTTTGGGGCGTTTCTTTATTCTCAATTCCTCGCACCGCGACTCTTCCCATTATGGCATTTCTAGGAGTTATGTTTTCTGCCATGGGTTATGCTTTGTACTTGTCCGGGAAGAAAGGCATATGGTAAGACGGATGATTGTCTCAACAAAAATTAAATATCGAAAAATTAAACATGAAAGCGAGGGATTACATTGCTCAAGACTCTGATAAATCCTGCACAGTTTAATATAATGGTAAGCAAGCTAGGCGACGTATTGGTCAAAGCTCTCGACAAACCATTGGGTTATGCGATAAACTGGGGGCGGATATGGTCTTTATGGCCAGTTCATCTTGAAACGGCGTGCTGTAGCGTAGAATTTGGAGCAGCCTCTGGGCCTAGGTATGATGTTGAGAGATTTGGAATAATAGAAGCTTTTGGTTCGCTAAGACAATGCGATTTGATTGTGGTCCAAGGAACAGTAACCAGAAAAATGGCTCCTCGGTTAAGGATGGTTTATGATCAAATGCCAGACCCAAAATATGTGATTGCAATGGGCGCATGTGCAATTACTGGAGGTCTCTAT
>JAICVW010000083.1 GCA_025935105.1 Nitrososphaeraceae archaeon | reverse complement strand
TGCGCGATTTGATTTGCAACAGCAATTAGCTATTTGGGTTCAGGGGAATTGGCTAGATTCGCGATGGATGTTTCAATTTGTTCTTGATTTGCGCCCAATTTTTGGAGATAATTGTTTATTCTGATAGAGGACGCAAGCATACCCAGATTGATACCTTGTTTTTTGTACGAAATTGTTAATTCCCTAATGGATTCGTATTCCACAGCGTCGACCCCTTTTTTGTATTCATTGATTATGCTGCTTACAGTACCGGCGCCGATTTGATTATCAGCGGCGATTTTGTCCCTGGCATTTCCGCTTAGCCATTCTTTAATCACATTTGTTTTGATATCGTTCTTGATCGCTGCTGGCATCATATATAGGAAAATGTTATAGAAGATTATAAAGGTTCGTCAAACAGACCGTCAAATGCTCGTCAAAAGTGGCGTCATTTGTTAGAAATGATGTAGTAGATGTACCATTGTATGAAGTGCGGACATTTGACATGCATATGTAAAATTTTAACAACCCTATCTTTCTGATTTGCTTGTGCTGAATTCATCAATTGAAGAGCATTTGATGACGTGATTTGGCCGGCCCTTGCTAGCCTTTGTTGAATAAAGCCAACCAATCCTTTTGTAGACAATCCACATTAGCCTACAGGATCCTTGCCACCAAATAGTCGATAAAATTCAATATACTTATTGTACTTGTGCACGACTAATTCTTTTTCTTGAGTATTTGTTCTGGAGTCATGTAGATGTTTACTCAGTTCTTTTATTTTGGTTTCAAACGCCTCTCTTATGAGACGCAGATCCTCATCTGTCCAGTCGATATCAATTGTATTTATCATCATTTCATCCCCTCACATGAATGAACACTTAATACTCTTTAAGAGCATCACATATCGATGAATCATATCAATCAGGGAAGGTATTAGCCACGTCAGAAAGAGCATCAGTTATCAGACTTCAAGTGAGTTCCAAGAGATTCTTATCTTTACACGGTAGAGAAACTACCATCAAAATGAAGAATGTAACAAAGTCATTTCGATTAGACGAGGATATCGTAAGCAAAATAGAACAACACGCTAGAAATAATAGCACTAGTCTTAACGCAGAAGTTAACAATATTCTAAGAAAATATATTGATTGGGATATGCCAGCAAGCAAAGTTGGAATGATTCCTATTGCTAGACCAATCCTCTCTGAGATTTTTCAGAATATAATGACAAAGCAACAAGTTATTGACTTGGCAAATAATGTAGCCAAGAATGTAATACATGAGACGATATTATTTATGAAAGGCAACGTGACTTTAGAGTCAACCTTGTCATGGATAAAGACAAGGATGCAACATTGTTCTGAAGTAAATTATGCCATTGATAACAATGTCCCTCAGATCAAAATTATGTTCAAACACGACTTGGGAGAAAATTGGTCAATATATCATAAATCAATCCTAGATTACACATTTTATGAATTAGGGAAATACAATGTTGGAATAGAAGCCACACCTACAACATTGATTTTGTGTATTAAATAATACCGAGATATAGCCAGCCATCAAGCCAGTAATTTTGTCCAGTGGATGTTAGAATTTCTTGCCATTATACTCACATCAATGAATGAAATGATATATTTTTGGACCATTGATTTGTCATTTGTCATTATCCAATAGGTCCGCGGCCCTTCGCAAAATCTCCGATTTTCCGAGGAGATTTATTGCCTATCCTTTTTAATAAAGTACGAGCAATATACACATGCATCAATTGAACAAGCGAACCAAAATTTACAACTTTGATTCGAGGTGTAAAATAATATACTCCATACTATTCCTTTGGTATGGTGCGTGGGACGGTGTGGGACAATATGGCACCATACGAACAGGCTATCTATAATTAACAGCTATTTCATCTAAAAGCCTATTAGGACAGAAGTGTATAATAATAATGAATGACTAAAAGATGAAATCATCGGCAATGCTATACACTAGGTATTTTGCAAACAATATGGTGTTAGTACTTGGACGTATTTAAGAGAAAGCAGTATTTTGAATACAAGAATCAGCCTTTAGAGGCAAAGGGTTCACTGGAAAAAGAACCGTCTACTAAAAGAATTTTGATTGTAGATGATGATCCCGATATAACATATACATTCAAAGTAGGGATAGAATACAGTAGCACAGACAACGGCAATAATAGTAGTAATAGTAGAATTGAAGTGTATACATATAATGACCCCTTAGAGGCATTATCAGAATTCAAGCCTAGTTACTACGACCTTTTATTAATTGACATTAACCTTCCAAATCTGAATGGGTTTGAGTTGTATATGAAGATTTTAGAACTAGATATCAATGTAAAAGCTTGCTTTATGACCGCAGGACAGATTAATCGTGAAGCATTAAGAGAGATTTACCCATCTGTAAGCTTGGGATGCTTTATTAGAAAACCAGTCACAATAGATTATTTGGTGAATCGACTCAAGGCAGAATTGTATTAGATGAACTGGTTAATGAAATTAGCGACCTAATATATCTTTAGAACAACAAAATTGCAATGCTACAAAGAATAAGTTCTAAGGTTGTTTCAAAGATAGCAATATTGGTTATGCTGCAGATTATTCTTATTGTTGGAAGCTTTGGTGTGCTCTCATACTTCCAGTCACAGCAATCATCATTAGCAAATACAATTAATATTGCTGGCAAGAATAGATATCTTACTTCAAATCTTTTGCTGCAAACTCAAAGTTATTTGGATGGAACCTCTAATATTTCGCAACTAAACACTGCAGTGAACAACTTGCAGTCCAATATAATGAAATTGAAACAGGGGGGTGTTATCTCCGGGATACAACTACAACCACTCCCTATTGCATTTTATGATGTGTGGAATGCAATCAATACAAAGTGGACTACTTTTAAAACTTTTATCTACAATAGTTTAATTATTCAAGGCCATGAAAATAGAGTAAAAGCAATTAGCTATTTAACAAGAACAAGGCAACAACTTAATATCTTAGCTTCAGATCTAATTGGGACGTCAGATACACTGGTTACACAGCTAGCAGAACAGGCCAATAAAAATTTTGTCCAACCCATAATATTACAGTTTATTTTCGTTATCCTAAATATTGGTATTCTTGTATTAATTCTATATCTGATTACAAGAATTCTCAAACCAATATTTCTTTTGACTGATGCAATGAGTAATGTAAAAGAAGGGAACCTAGAAATATCAGTTAATGAAAAAGGCAAAGATGAACTTTCTGTTCTTGCACGTTCATTCAATTTAATGTTAGAAACCATAAGAAATTCTATCAAAAAACAAGAGGAACTAACCAACGAACTTGCAAAAGCAAATGAAGAGATGAAACAAGCAAGCAGGTTAAAAGATGATTTCATTAATATAGCTGCACATGAGTTGCGTAATCCTGTCCAGCCAATACTAGGCCTAACCCAAATTCTTCGCTCAAAATTAAGGAGTGGTGATGATGGTAACAACACCAGTAGAGAAGAACAATTGAAATTCCTAGATACCATTATGAAAAATGCAAAGAAATTGCTTCTTCTAGAGGACAATATATTGGATATAGCTAGAATTGAAAACAAATCATTAAAGCTTAACTTTGAGAAGTTTAATCTCGAGGAGTTAATGAGTGCTGTAGTTCAAGACACCAAAGACCAGATTGATAACAACAACAAAATAACATTGCAATATAACCAGAAAGCTGGTACCATCTTTCAGGTAAATGCGGACAAAGCAAGGCTATCTCAAGTCCTCTCTAATTTGTTGAGTAACAGCATCAAATTTACCAAAAATGGAACTATACTGGTCACGTTAGAAGGAAAGGAGAATCAGAACCAAGCTATTATATCTGTTAAAGATACTGGTCAAGGAATAGATGCTGAAATATTGACAAAGCTATTTACAAAATTTACTACGAAATCTTACCGAGGTGTGGGATTGGGTCTGTTTATCTGTAAAACCATTGTAGAGGCCCATGGAGGTAAGATTTGGGCCGAAAACAACTCTGATGGTAAAGGAGCTACATTCAATTTTAGTCTACCTGCTCAAATAAGTAATACCTCTTCGTCTATTGAATCGTAACTAATGACCTTCCATAACCCTCAACTAATCTCAACGCAGTCTGCCAAATCTACCACTGTCCGTTAATCTCCTTCTTTTTACTTATCCATCTATCTCACAGGCCGGGAAGAGGTACTTTGGTTATGATTTGAAATCTTGACAAGTTATCCTTCAAATCAAGACCCAAATATAGTGACGGTGAAATTATGACCGTCGGTCTTGCACTATGAATATATTCTGCTATACTTTCTTCTCTTGGTATGTTGAGATCAGTTACCAAAAGTCTCTGTCTTTTATTTGTGAAACATTTTCTGTGATAAAATCCATGTGTTTGTAAGCTCACAGATGGAATACATGTTTTCGATTCTTCGAATCCTGTAACCCATTTAGTACCCTTGCCACTAGGCTGTTTGTTCGATCTTGAAGGCGTCGTTGTAACCCTGGATACAATGCGTGTCATCTATTCTTTGCGCATTGTCCTGATTACGTTATCGAGTGAAGTGTGATTAAGCTAGAAAAATCTGAGTGATAGACTGCTCAAAATTACAGCGCTGCGGGGTATAATATTTAAAGTTGCCACTAGTCTGTCTAATACATGCAACTATAAATTCAGAATCATTTTCCAATACGTGTTCCAATAGTATAGCAGCACTATAGCTTGGTTCTCTAAATGAATATGCCCGGTGAATTATTTTACCTTGTTTTCTTAATTCCTTACTTATCCTCGATTATCGTCAAAAATAATCAGCGTCTAGCCTCATACACTATATTAAATGGTGTTTGTGTAGCACGTTTGAAGTGCTTAAAGCCACCTTCCTTTATGATTTCAGATAATCGCAACTCGCCTGCTTGTGATCCTAAGGCCGGACCATTATGTGCTAATGATGCTGGTACACATATTGAGGTAGATGCAGCATACATCATACGTCCAACAGGATTGAGGTTATCTTCAGTCCTGTCATTGGAAAAAGGCTCAACTATCATCCAAACACCGTCAGGCTTCAAAGTTTTCAATACACGAGATGCAGCGCCCGCTGGATCTCCCATGTCGTGTAAACAATCAAAGAATGCCACTAGATCATATTCATTTTCTTTTGGGAAATTAGCTGCTGATGATACTTCAAATGTTATTCTATCGACGCCAAGCCCCTCTTCTTTTGCCTTCTTTCGTGCATATTCTATAGATGGAGTATGGTTATCAAATCCTACAAATTTAGAGTTAGGATAGGCTTTGGCCATAATGATTGTTGAAATTCCGTGACCGCAACCTACATCTGCAACTTTGGCTCCCCCTTTCTTTAGTTTCTCTTCTACATTTCCTCCATCAAGTGCAGGAATCCAAGAACTAGTGATATTGGCGACATAATTGGGTTTGAAAAATCGTTCAACTGCAGTGTAAAGCAATGGATCATGATCTCCCCAATCAACACCTTTGCCAGTACGAAATGCTTCAACAATTTTTGCCTCGTCCTTCATTAGCACAGATGTCATTTGAAATCCACCTACAACAAAAGCCGGACTATTTTCATTTGCCAAGGCCATAGCGTGCTCTGGAGGAAGATAGTACTTTCCATTCGAACTGTCATATGTCAGATATCCTCTAGCAGCCTGGTTTGCAAGCCATTCTCTAATGTATCGTTCATTGGTGTTTGTTTTTTGGGCTAACTCTTGTGACGTTACTGGTCTGGAATCAGTCATTGCCTTATAAAGTCCAAGTTTATCTCCGATAATTACTAAAACCCAACAGCCTTGACTACTTTTGATATATGTTCATAAGTTTCATTGTACCAATAGGGAAACAAGAATTTCTACGTGGTTAGGAGACCATATGGATAGCTAAAAGCTGATCTTATAATTGCTAGATAGCATAATCCTTTAGCTAGTCACAATTTAATAATTACTGTTTTAAAAAATGTAGATCTTAGCGCTTTGACTTCGTTTGCTGCTGCAGACTAGCCTTTAAGGCTGCAACAAGGTCTTGAGTTTCTTGCACTTTCTCTACTGGTTTCTCTATAACGGGTTTGCCTTTGACTTTGGAATCTATTAGCTTTTCTAGTTCCTGAGAATATGCATCGGAGTATTTGCTCAGGTCAAAATGCTCACTTGACAAATTCTCAACTAGTAATTTTCCCAAAGACAATTCCTTGCTGTCTAGGCTCACCTTCTGCATATCTTTTAATTCAGGGATTTCATCAGCTGGCCTGATCCCATCTAGATAGTGAAGCATATGCATAACTAACTCTCTTTGGTAGGGTCTAATCACAACTAGGTGCTCTTTGTCTCTAAGTATTACTTTTCCTACTGCAACTTTCTTGGTGTCTGTGAGTACTTTTACAAGAAGAGAATAGGCTCAATCATTTCTATTCTTGTTCTTCTTAGTGTCGGGAGCGATATAGTAGCTTTTCTCAATCAGAATGGGGTCAAGTTCCTTTTCGTCTACAAATTCCTTGACGTCGATAGTGTTAGTTGTTTTTAACTTAATTCTGTCCAAGTCAGATTTATCTATGATAACATATTCATTCTTTGCTATCTCGTATCCCTTTTTAATTTCAGAATATGAGACCTCCCTTTCTTCAACAGGACACCATTTTTTGTACCGTATTTTGTGGGCTTTGTCACATAATTGATTAAAAGAGAACTCTCTGCCTTCTGTGGCCAAATAAACCCCTACAGGAATATTCACAAGCCCAAAGCTAATGCTTCCTTTCCACATACTGTGCAAAGGCATTAAATTTCCAGCTAAAGCTGAGCTTTCAGCAAATATAAGAGCTGTAGAAGTACAGCTAATAGCTTTAGCTTATGATCTTGTTACATAAGACTATTCGCTTCAGCTCACACCACAACATTCTTGATAAGGAGATTAGTCCAGTCTAAATACTTTGTACCTCTACTCTTTTCCCACCCACTGTATGAATTCAGAGAACGACGATGACGCTTCGAATGCTAATAGAATCAATCGATCGAGTCTATTCGTACGTGTCAGCACGACAACCATCTTCATATATTAAAGTAGAAAGGGAGCTACTCCTAAAAATGATGTAGAAGTTTTTATATTATGAACAGAATCTTTGCGATTCATGAATATGAACTGACGGATGATACGAACATGCAAGAGTTTGAACAGTCTTAGAAGATATCCTTCTGAGCAAAGAGCTGGACATGCCTGGGCTGGAGTCAAGACATTTGCTGAAAGGATACAAGGGTGAAAGAAAAAGCAAGTATTCGGTTCTATGGATATTTAAAAGCCAAGAGGCATTAGAGGAACTGTTTGGAAACGAAGAAAAGCCGAAGCGAGGTCCTGTCAATTTTGTAAATTTTGAGGACAATATACTCCGCAAATTCCTAGATAGGCCTGCAGGCAAAATAGTGTTTACAGATTATTTGGAATTATCTAGCAGAGAAATGTTTTAGCTAAACGTCTGTAAGAAGGCGACAAAAAACAGGAAATAAAGAAAAGTTAGTTAGGCCGAATGGAATTCTTTGTGGTAACAATTATTCACATCGGCAACCGTCAAATGCCCATGTGAATTTGCTATTTCTGTCATACAATTAAAGAACCTTGACAAAGCAAATGCTGGATGTGCTGTTGTTATTGCAGTAAAGCCCATGATTACTACAATGGCCATAAGAACTATTGCAATAGATTTCAATGGTCGAATCCCTCTATTATTACACTGTGGTGATGTTCAAACTGACTGAAGTCAAAGTGATGAAAGTCGAATCCATGCGTTATGAAGGATGGTGGCTGGTCTGAGAAGTGATGGAATTCGATGTGACTGCTATCAGAACTGCTACTGCTAAGATCGCTACCACTACCAATACCACTACTTCCTCCCCCTTGCACATTATCCGAATAACATTGGTCCACTACTGAAATACTTGGGGGGTCCTTATGGGTGTCTGTAACACAATTGTAAAAGCTGCTTATGTCGTGGTTCAGAGAACTACTGCCAGTATCTATTTCTGTCAACGGCACACTTTGGGCGGCAACTGAACTTACCGACGTTATTAGGAATAGGACTATAGGTATTGCTGCCAGTATATGCGCTTCAAACATAAAGTTAAGTAAGAAAAATAGATTAAATGGTTTCTGAATAAATGTACCAGCTTGATGTTAAGCACAATTCTTCGTTCATCCTAAATAATTACCTTCCTGGCAAGAAAGATAGCATAACCAACAGCCTAAGTAGATTCTAATTAGATTGGATGAAGCTAGAATCTATGCTTTACCTTGAATAAATCACATGCCTAAATCTCAAAAACATCTGATCCTGTGATCCTAACGTCTTCCTTTTGCTTAGGATTTACTTCGTCAAGCCTTTTTGCTAGTTCAATTAATTTT
>JAICVW010000126.1 GCA_025935105.1 Nitrososphaeraceae archaeon | reverse complement strand
TATTTGTGAATGTATCAGTTCTTTTTGCCAGTGTGCATTATAAAGTCTGCAATTGACATCATTACAGAAAGGATTTCCTTCAGTTATAAAGAAAAATAATGCCTGAAGTGCATATCCAACTGCTGCAAAATTTATTCTATGATCACCATAATCAAGATATTCATTAGATGATGAGATCGAATCATTTTCGTCATTATCATCACCCATGTCATAAACCGCTAACTGTATTTGCTTTATGTACCATTCTTTTGGTTTGGCAGGTGCTTCAATAATACCGGTCGTGGAAATAATCGAAGGACTACCTCCTAGAATGGTTCTTGCATGATAGCGCCAGTCTTCTTCGCTAAAAGTACAGATTAATCTATCTTCAAATACTATGTGCACCTGGTCAATATTCGCCTCATTTTCATTTAACACTGTTTCAAACAATCTTTGCATCATAAACCCATCATATAATAATAATTCTTTATACTGTCTAGTATCGCTAAGAATTGGTTGTCTCGAATTATTCTTATGAGCAATATTTTGATTTAGTTTTCCTTGAACTTTTACTCTTGGTTGTTCATTAAAAGGTCTCTTGATATCAAATATCCTAATAGACATTAAACTTTCTACAAATGCGTTATCCAAAAAATGATGTCTTACATCTATCGGAATGTTAGGAAAATATTTTTGTAGATCTGGCACTATAACGTTGAAGTTCAAATTGTCTGCTTGATTGCGGTAAATGTGAATGTTCTTAAATTTTAACATCAGCTGCGTATTTATTATTACATAATGATATATTTGATGTCTTCTTTTTATATTCGAAACAAAAATGAAAATCAAATCAAAGGAGATCAAAATAATGCGTCTTTAACCGTCTAAGACTTGCTTCGACAGATTGAACTAGATTCTTACGATGGTTTCCGCTTGCAGTCGGATCATCTGGATTTGTAGTTAATGTATATTTTGTAGCTAGAACAAACATTTCTTTTTCAGACGAAATGAATTCTCCAACATATTTCTCACTAGTGCCTTTTTGGTATACGTTTGCGGTATCGATGAAATTACCACCCTGCTTACAAATATTGTATTTGATGAGAATATCCTAACAGTGTGCTTAATAGATAGACTTACCTCGAATAGCCTCAATAAGCCAGTTAAGTGCGATCATGTGATACCTAATTATATTATTAAAGATACTTCTAAATAAATAGTAGAAGATGTTCCTGATGTGATTGTGTATGGTTGGTTACTATACTGCGGAAATTCTTCTTTACCCACCGTCTGTGATAAATTGAACATCATGGTCTCAATTCATAACAGAAAATTGGTAGCTGCTCTTGTGCGAGAATTGAGAGAGAAAGACGAGACAATCCAGGCATTTGAGGAGAGAATGATTGCCATGGAAGACGAATTAAAAGAAATCAAAGGCTTGATTCAAAAGAAAAATCAGGAATAGAAATGGCCCACTGTACAGGCTGGATTCTTGATATCTCTATTGAACAGAATCGCACAGTAATTTGGATCAAGACCATAGAAGGAAATATTCTAAGATTGGTGGACAAATATCAACCTAATTTCTATATGCTTCCAAAGGATGAATTTGCTGGGGAAGCACTTATTCAATTATTGTTACAAGAATCCATAGTTACGAAAGTCGAATGGGTGCAAAAATCCGCCGATATATTTGATGCCGTAAAATCATGGGATAAAAAGACTAATCTCTGTTTATACAAAATCCGATCTTGCCTATAAAATGCTAGTAAAGAGACTAGAAAAGGATGCACGGGTTTCTCAATTATTCGATACCGATTTGTCTCCTGTCCAGCAGTATTTGTTTAAGAGATTAAAAATCGAACCAGCCAATAAAGTGGAAGTAGAGTATGATGAGAATACTTTCAGAATAATTGGCATAACCAACATCGAGGAGGATACATGCACACCACCACCGTTTTCTATTCTATATTTTGACATACATTATGATTTAGACAGTAATCAAATCAGACAGATTAGGGTGCGGTATGAAGGAGAACAAGACGTTTTCTTTGAAGGTGATGAGGAAAGCATAATCAAGAAATTTCATGAATATGTTGTGAATAAAAACCCTGACATTCTCGTTTCCTCAAGGGACAATTACAATAGCACACTCTTCTACGATCTGATAACAAAGATGAACGCAGTCGGATTTGACATCGGGAGAGAACCATCCGCTCCTGGAAAAACCAACAAAGCGACTGTGAAAGGAAGGATCTGCTTGGAAAGTAGATCATTTCATACCAATCTGGATTTAGCAGGCCTAATTGAACGGGCGCGTTTTGGATTTCTTCAGTTGGGTCTAGCAGCACGATATGGAATAAATCGTTTGATAGACAGCCGGAATTGTTATACACTTATTCAAAAGGGATTTGTTATTCCAAACAGCCACAATCGTGTGCACGAACCAATCCGGACTGTCGAAGTAATAAATGCCAAGGATAAGGCCGGCATGATATTCTCGCCAAGCGTTGGCTTGCATGAGAACGTAGTGGTGTTGGATTATGAGAATGAGTACGCAAATTTAATTATCAAACATAATTTGAGCCCTGAAACCATTAGCGGTTCGTCAAATCCAGATATCAACACAAAAGAACCAGGCCTATTACCAATAGTCTTAGATAGTGTCCTAAAGCGACGAATATATTTTAAGAATTTGCAGAAGTCATTTTCGGTTAAGTCAAATGAATGGCTTTGGTGTCAGCAGTGTATCGATTCGCTAAAAGGAATCCTCGTTGGTCTTTACGGAACCACTGGATCATTTTGGAATCGATTTGCCAACGTGCTAGTATTTGAAGAAATAAACAGACTTGCACGGGATGTACTAATAAAAACTAAAGACATCGTTCAAGAACATGGTTTTGAATTACTTTATGCCGACACCGATTCTGTCTTTCTAATGAAGGATGGCGCCCCAATAGAAGAGTATGAGAATGTCGCAAAAATCCTCTCAAAAGAAATAGGCCTTCCAATTTCCATTGAGCAACATTACAAATTTCTTGTTTTGCTGCCGCTGGAAGCAAGTGAAAGGATGGAAGCGCTAAAACACTATTTCGGGATGACTCAGTCAGGTGAAATCATTGCAAGGGGTATTGAAATAAGAAGACATGACGCGCCTAATTTCATAAAAGAATTTCAGACAGAATTGCTTTACACTTTGTTTGATTGCAATAATTCGGCTGAAGTGCTATCTAAAGGATATGAAAACGCGCTTTTGCTTGTTACCAAGACTATCGACAAAGTAATGACTGGCGAGATTCAATCACAAGACTTGGTTGTCACAAAAGTATTGGGACAAAATATAGACAAGTACAAATCATTATTTCCACATGTTTCGTACACATTTCCAGCAGAGTCAACTGCAATAGAACTTATTGCTCGGAAGTGTCCATTCTCTGTACCATCCCCATCCCCATACCATTTTGTGATAAAATGACCGTTACTATCGAACTTCTGAACATCATCAGCTTGTGCATCAGCTACGTACACATTCCCCCAATTATCTACTGCAATAGAACCTGGATTCTCAAACTGTCCATTAGCTGAACCTTTTGTACCCCATTTTGTGATAAAATGACCGTTACCGTCAAATTCTTGAATGCGATTGTTTCCACTATCACTGACATACACATTTCCAATTGAATCTACTGCTACACATTCTGGAAGTTCAAACTGTCCATTACTACCCCATCTTGTGATAAAATGACCGTTACCGTCAAATTCTTGAATGCGATTGTTTCCACTATCACTCACGTATATGTGCCCCTGTGTAGAATCTACCACAATTCCATATGGACTATTAAACTGTCCATTTAACGAACCAAACGTTCCCCATTTGGTGATATTGTAACCGTTGCCATCAAAATTTTGAATTTGGTCGTTTCCATTTTCAGCCACATATACATGTCTCCTGCAGAATCCACCGCAATACTGTCAGGAAAATTTACTGACTGCTTTGGGTTATAAGACTGATTACTAGTCGAGTAGATCCAATAATTCGAAAGCGAATAATGCTTTGCTGGCAGTGGGCCTGGATATAGAACAACTACAAAAATGGCTATACTCAGAACAACAGCTACTAAAATTGGAATAGTTAATCGATATTTCTCTCCTCTCTTTCTGAGAAAAAATGATCTGAAAAGACCATTCTTTGTAGGAGATTTACGATCAGATCCATGGTTTAAAGGCTCAATGGTGTCTGTATCTTTAATTTTTTTTAATGATTTTAAGCTATCATAGTGTGCCAGAATAACATCTCCAGAATCGTCAGTTTTTAGAAATGGTATTTGTTTTGGCCGTTCGCCATCTGGTCTAATCATTTCTTCATAAACATATTTACCCAATGATTGTGGGGTAACATGGCCCTCAGGATCAACAGCTTTACCCTTTAGACCTTCAAGCAAAATGGACGTAAATATACTATTTTTACCAGTTCTTGGGCCCAGGGCTTCTTATGCAGCTTGACTTGCAGCTAAGATATACTTCCCTTGTCCTTGTGATATTAGATTCGAATTCTCAACTATAGCTTTTCTTCCTTTTTTTGCAGCAGCATCTTCATCACCTTTGGCTACTTGTATTGAACCACTATAGCAGCAATCCAAAATTACAACTACCTTTGATATACTTTTTCGTACCAATTTTGTGAGTTCATTAAGAGGAAAACACGTTTCGGAATCGGGGTTATCAGCATCTGTTTCCGTCGATGCTAAATACATGTCCCCCTCGTCATCGAGTACACCATGACCAGAATAATAAAAAAGCAATATCTCATTGGTTTTTGGCTGTTTTAAAAAAACTGTTTATAGCTTTCCTTAGGTTTTCCATTTTTGTTCTGCCAATTGATTTGTTTTTATCAAAGATATTGTAGCCAATTGAGTCCAATACTTTTAACATATCTCTTCCGTCATCTTTGCAGAAATCTAGCTGCGGAAGATTGGGATCTGTATAATCGCTAATTCCGATAATTAGTGCTTTCTTTTGTTCACTTTGGACTTGCTGATTAGCCATCCCGATCCTTTGATAGTTAATGATCCCAAAAAATTTAACAACTTTTCTTAATAAAATTCAGGATAAAGTAATAGAAAATTCTTGTCATATTAGATTCCAGAAAAACTTATCAGGCAGTACTTCTCTCAATCATGACGTCTAATTGCCTTTGGAACGCAAGAAGAAAAAGAAAGACTTATTGAAAGATTTACTGGTCCGAATCAGTGCCGTTAGACAACTGCTAAATGGAACGACTTTGGATGGTAAGAAAGCTGATTATGTACCTGGTTTTAGAATTCCCAGATACGTGATTATATTATTTGCAGGCATAACTGTCCCGATATTCAAAGAATATGCTGATACCGAAAATTCTGATTGTATCAATCTTTACCGCTTGTACAAGATTGCAAATCTTTGCGCCTTGATTTCGATAGAACAAAAACTGCTTCTAATATTTACAAGAAATTGGAAGAAAAAGGCTACATAACAATTGTGACCACACAAGACCACAAAACATGCATTAAGTTAACAAGGGGGGGAGAAGAGAAATGTGAACAGGATCTTGAATCATTACAAACATTAGCAGAGTACTTTCATTCGCACCCTGGATTACAAGCTAGTAATCTTTAGTATTCTGAAGATAAGACCGAACAGAACCAATTATATATCAGCAAAGGGGCTAGTTCAAAATCTTATCGAAAGGATTTGGATTTGACCGTAGATAAACTGATTAACAGAATTAGTAATTCGTCTTGATCGAAGTTCTTATCTTACCCCTCTCGTTCTAAACAGTCAAGTTGTTTTATCATACTGTAAATCAATACTTTTTTAGCTGTCTACTTCAGATAACCAGGGATAAGATAAAATCAACTTGTTAGTATACTGTTCTTGGTCAAGTAAACAATAAGGAACCTGGAGGATATTGATCCAT
Source organism: Nitrososphaeraceae archaeon (assembly GCA_025935105.1). Classification (GTDB taxonomy): domain Archaea; phylum Thermoproteota; class Nitrososphaeria; order Nitrososphaerales; family Nitrososphaeraceae; genus Nitrosopolaris. Next base: position 1,167 of record JAICVW010000126.1, on the reverse strand, counting down.
GGACAATATTTCATCGAAAAAAATCGTATACATAGAAGAATTTGATAAACGAGACATTGAAGGCAACTTATTGTGTAGGAATATAGGCTGCATAAATCATCCTAAGCTTCCTTATAGAAGATATTGTTCTAAAAAATGCAATAGAGAATTTCGACGATCGTATTACAATAATTTTTATTGGGATAACGTTAGATTGAAAATCTTTAAGCGTGACAAATATACATGTCAAATCTGCAAAATCGATTATTCTTGCAGAAGGCGTAAGTGGTTTAACAGGCACAGAAATTTAGAGTGCGATCACATAGTGCCTAAATCACTTTTTGAACAAAGAGGCTATAAATTCGACACTCTTGAAAATAAGGTGAAGGCAACCATTGAGTTTTTTCACAGCCCGAGTAATCTCAGAACCTTATGTTATCATTGTCATAGGCGCGTGACTGCAGGTTACCTTAGGGCTAATCACGACCTTACAAAACAAAAATGATTTCTAAAGTGAAGAGAAAATCTGAAGAATAGATACATACGTCTGTGTGTCTCCGCAGCAGCCAGCCCAAAATACAGGACCAGGTTCAAGTGGCCAGCAAAATCGTCAAAACATTATCCTACAGTGTAAAAATGTTGTAAACTGCAATCCTACTACAGCACAGAGAACTGATCAGAATGGTGAAGCAACGACTAATTAACAAACTTAGGATACAAGAGGGAGTACTAAATTAATTGAATCACTGCATACACCAACAACTGCAATTTGCAGTCTCGCACTCTAGGACTGTTTCGTGATTACACTGGGTACAGGTACAATACATTTAAGCTTCCCAATTGAGCATAAACACTATGAGAAATATAAATTACTGCTAACCTATGTTATTCAAGTCACACCTTAGTAGCCACGGCCTCAATTTCGGTATAAAAAATAGAGAATCTGTTACAGCACTAACTACACTAAGCTTTTTACTTCTTTGTCATGTTGGCGCCAGCAGCACTAGTGGTGTTTGTCATATTGCCATCCTTTGTCGCATTGCCACCTGCCGATGGTGGAGTTGCTGATGGGGGTGCCCGTGCATGTGCTGCATTGACAGTGTACAGAGCCATTGTTGCAAATGCCGCCAATAATACTGCAGCCGTAATCACAAACGTGACTTGTTTATGCATTAGAACATCTATATT
>JAICVW010000334.1 GCA_025935105.1 Nitrososphaeraceae archaeon | reverse complement strand
GAAAGTCGAGCATAAGACATCAATACAGTATCGAGTATGTCCAGATCAATGGAGAATATAGCTTTAAGCTTTCAATTACGCAAGAGGTCCATTGTTTATTCATCTCTTTTTTAATGTATTCTGGGAGGCATTTACAGATAGAAACGTAGCTAGATTTTCTATCTTTGTAATGTAGTTTGCGAGAACTAGCTATTTCTCTCACCATGGGTAATATCTAATTGTTCTGGAATTTCTCTCGCAAATTCGAACGCGTTATTTCTTCTTCCTTCCTTCTTTGAAAGTGTTACTAACTATTTCATTAACAGCAGTGGGAACCAATTCTCACAGATTTGTATAACTAACAAAACCCATCTTTCAAACTATGCGTTGGAACAGTTAAAATAGGCTTGAATTGAGTAATTTTTCAAGATCATTGTCCTTTTTGAATAATGTTGCTCTTGTAGGAATGAATATTAAACACTAATACATTAGGGCCAAAGCCGTTCTTCTACATCTTTATGTATTGTACAGTTTGATAGAGACACGATGTCTAAAATCAATTCTACTGAAGATTACCTAAAAGTAATTTGTGAGAACTAACACGGAATTGGATTTTTGACCATTATATTTATGTATTCTAGCCATAATTTGCTCTAAACTAACCTGAACGTTTAAAAGCAGATGAAGGGATAACACCTGATGAGTACACTTGAGAGTAAATTAAAAGAATCAAAAAAGATTGTATTTCTAACTGGAGCCGGAATATCTCAAGCAAGCGGGATTGCTACTTTCAGAGGAAAAGATGAATTATGGCAACAATATGATCCAATGAAGTTTGCTTCCCTACAAGCATTCTTGGATAATCCAAAGTTGGTGTGGAGTTGGTACAATGATAGACGAAGGGAGATCCTGGCAGCAAATCCCAATTTAGGACACACCGTGATCGCAAATCTTCAAAATCACCGATGTGTGTCAGTTATTACCTGAATATTGATGGTTTACACCAGCGGGCTGGAAGTAGAAATGTAGTAGAACTTCATGGAAACATGTTTGACACTAAGTGTACTAATTGTGATATCAAGTTTACTAAGAGATCTGAGTCGTTGATCTGTTTGTTCGGTTTCGGATCGTTGATGTCAAGATATTCTAGTCAGACCGATTGCAGAACATACTTTTGTAAACAACATCCTCTTTATGTATAAACCTACGGCTAATTTTTATAAGAACTGAATAGTCTACTTAAATACTATATGACCAACACTGTAATAAGTCTGTTTCTGCTCCTTAGCTAGAAAATACTTATAAATGGTGAATCATTTACTTCACCTGCATCAGCCACACACTCATGAAAATGGCACACCATTCTTTTATCAAACTATTTGATATGGTAGTAGGTATCCTACTTATGGGCATTTATATAAAACATCGTATAGAATATAAATTTATGTTTATGTTACATTTTTATATTATAAATCAACTTCTGTCTTGCATTATAATTGTTAACATATTCAATTCTCTGCCTAGTTCTTGTCTCTAAAGCTAACATATTCTTGTACCTTGACTTAATTATAGTGTAAATATCACTAGACAGTATTCATTGAGAGTCTTTGCACATAACCAGCGGGTAACAGATATAATTTCTCATTACTTAGCCACCAGGGGAGCAATTATACTGCAGTTATTGTTAATATCAATTACGTGATGACTATGATAGAATGTGCTAAGAGCTACACTAAAAGGGCGGTTATTCGATTAACTAATGGTATATGTACCGTGACTTTGTAAAGAGAGACCATTGATGAGAGCCACCACCAAAGCATCTCTCACATTTCAAGAGCTCGGTATGAGTTCACTAATACTTAAAGCACTTAAAGAAAATGGATTTGAAGCTCCCTTCCCTATCCAAAAGGCTACTATACCGCTTATTTTGCAGGGTTTAGATGTCATTGGACAAGCTCACACAGGAACTGGGAAGACAGCTGCATTTGCACTCCCAATTTTAACAAAGATCATAGTTAGTCCTGACAGTCCAGTAACCCCTCAAGCACTCATACTTGTCCCAACACGGGAATTAGCATTACAAGTTACTAACGAAATTAATAAATTTGCTAAGTACTCCGGAATTCGAACTCTTCCTATTTATGGCGGACAGAATATTAAATATCAAAGAAGTCAGCTAAGGAGAGGTATCCAAATAGTAGTCGCAACCCCAGGCAGGTTGATTGACCATATAAATCGGCGATCAATCAAGCTGAAGGAAATAAAATACTTAGTTCTGGATGAAGCAGATAGAATGCTAGACATGGGGTTTATTGATGACATCAGATTCATCTTGTCCCACGTGAATGAAGATAGACAAACATGTTTGTTCTCTGCCACGATGCCTCCAGAAATTATGAGAATAACTCAAGAATATATGGATCATCCCAAAGAGGTCATGTTGGACCAAGAAGAACCAAGTCTTGATACCATAGATCAATCTTATCTCATTATCCCTGAAAGGGAAAAATTAAAACAGCTTTACAATCTCATTAAGATGAGCGATAATAAACAAACAATAGTTTTTGCCGCTACCAAACAAAGGGCACAACAACTGGCAAATGACCTGAAGCATCAGTGTTTTAAAGTGACGACGATTCATGGTGACCTCTCACAAAGGGAGAGAGATAATGCAATGTATAGATTTAAGACAGGTACTGATGACATACTTGTAGCAACAGATATTGCAGCAAGAGGAATTGATGTTCCGGCAGTGGGACATGTAATTAACTATGATGTTCCACTTGAACCGTTGATGTACTTTCACAGAATTGGGAGAACTGCACGGGCTGGTACTACCGGTAAAGCAATAACTTTGGTAGCTCAGGATCGCATTGATGACTTTAATAGGATTCTGAGGAAAACTGAACAACCGATACAGAGGCTCAATGAACAAATGGGAATAGCAGTTCCTGCTAATCGAGGACGGCCACATATGAAATATCAATCAAGACATCATCAGAAGCATAACAAGGGATACATGAGCCACAGTAGCCGTAGAACTAGACAGAGTTATAAGGAACAGAAAAGTAAATATCGAGGCAATTTTAGAAGGAATAGCCGTACTCATTAAAATGTAAGTAATTAGTGAAGTAGCCCATCAAAAGCGCATTGCAATTGATGGAGGATTTCTTTACCATACAACACATAATCCTCCGTCACATCTTACATATTCCCTTCAGAAAGATACTCTGAAACATAAATCGGTAACTACACTCATTAACATAAGCTCGTAGACTCTCTTAACAGATATTTGACGATATTCAAGCTAAAGCGTTTTGTCCTATATTGGTTTGTAATAGCTGTTTTTAAATTTGAACCGAGGATAATACTTTGATACTAACAGATCATCCTTACCTTCTCTCCGACATTCTTCTACTGCACTTAAATCAGCAGATCCATTTGGAAAATACTCTACAATCATTGTATCGCTGTTTCAACTTCTTTGTCCTTCGTCCGACAAGGTTCCCAAAGTTGACTAGATTGGTTGTCTGATTAATCTCTAGGTCTGCTTTATAATACTTTAATACTGCTCTATATCTAATAAGCTCAGTTAAACCTTGCCGAATGTGTTTAAACTGAAGAGATGCATTGTGTAGATTATGGCAACAGCATTTGAATTTTACGGGTCAGACTCCAATTAATCCTAGTCTCTCCCTATGGGTATTGAGTGAAGGTCGAAGGTCTCTATATCCAATGGGACAGAATATTGTTAGACTCATACAATTCTTTAGTTTTTAAAACTTTGTATAAAAATATAATTGTCCTGCTTATATCCATCATCTGGAGGAAACGTAGTTAAATGATACAGTTAAATGCTGAACTGCTGGCGTCAAGGTTTACTGCAGGCATATTCATATACACGATACATGCTTGCAGGATCAGAACGAGAAAGGTACTTCCATTTGGCAGGATTAAGCTTTATCTCCGAGAAGGAGGCAATACTTCTAGACTTGGCTGAGAATAGAATATTATAGAAAGACTCTCCTACTAGGACCTGATTGGGTTTTGCGATAGAGACAATTTTTGAGGCCAAACTTATGCTAGAGCCAATGATATCCATGTACCCTTTTGTCAAACTTTTCCCATAAACTACAACCAAAGCATCACCGTAAGTCAATCCTATCCTTACACTAATCTCAGGCAAGCTATTTTGCCTGAAGGCAGGATTTAGCACTTTCTTAACTATTTCTAATATGGAAGCTGTGCAATTTAATACATTTTTACATACCTTCACTTGATCATATTCTCCAGGAAATAGTCCGATAACT
>JAICVW010000137.1 GCA_025935105.1 Nitrososphaeraceae archaeon | reverse complement strand
ATCCCTGCGTCCTCGTTACCAGTATCTACTCTGATACTTTCCATGAACATGTTTCATTTTAATAATACAACATATGATTTGACATCAAAATTTTACAGCTGTTATTATCTAGAAATGCTTTGAATCGAATTTTAGGAATGCGATTGAGAGAATTACCACAAAGAATGAGAAGGTAAATTAAGAGGATCCACCTAGCAGAAGTGAGATCATAAACAGGTAAAAAGTTGCAGAGTCTTTATATTTATCAGTTAGCAACAAATGCCAAATGGGAACTGACCCAGGAAGTGCTTCTACCCCTGTAGTTAGAAAAAGCTTGATGCAGGAGTTCATAGACTTTCTGAAAACATTCGGTGTAATTGGATTAGCAATTGCATTCATTATAGGACAGGCAGCTTCTAAGTTGGTGACTGACTTGGTTAATGACATAGTTACCCCTTTTATTGGATTGTTTTTACCCGCAGGAAATTTGAACGCCGTGAAGGTCACTGTAGAACACTCGACTTTCTTGTATGGTCACCTTATCGGAAGTATAATCAATTTTCTGATAATTGCATTTATAGTATTCATTGCCTACAAACAATTATCCAGATTCAAATTAGTAGAAGATAAAACAAAGCCATCTGAATCGAAATAAACCTCCTCGTACAAACAAAACACCTGTCCTCTCCACTGCACTGTTCCTGTGTTTTGGAGGCAACATGATGGCATTAATAGCTTGAATTAGTCTTTTTACTGATAGATACATACTTTTAAAAAGAAAATGAATCATGGGTCCATAGCGAGTGTGCCTTCCAAAATGATAACAGAATTCTGTTACATAAAATGTCAGACGAATGTCGAGCTATTTAGGTCACGACCTTGAGCTATTTAGAGTGGTCTAAAGATTGCTGTAGTGCAACTAACTCTTGACCGTTGTCTTTGAGTCTACTGCAGTTTTGGAGTATTTCATTCAAATCATTGTCCACTATTAGACTATTGATTAACCTATCTCGTTCTTCAGATGATAACGCATTATCTGAGCATTCAAATGCGTCGACCGCCTTAAGCTCCCAATAACTTTGTTGTGCCTTACCGATTAATTTATGCGCTATGTAAACTACTTTACCAAATGAAGTAAGGTTGTATCTTCCATTCGCCCTCGCTATGAGACCTGCCTTCATCAAAGCAGACATTCTTGAATAATATTGCTTCCTTGTGAGCTTTAATCTACTTATTTGAATCTCAGAGCTGCCAGCTGCCAAGGCGGCGATATTGAAAATGGAGAGAGCTTTATCATCGGAAATCGAGCGTAGTACGTCACAGATGTTTCCTGGTGCCATTCTTGGAAAATTCGCAATTAACCTGTCCTTGGAATTGTGAAAAATCGTTTGGTCTCTTATTTATTAAACTAATCGTTAATTGTGATAAATTGTGGAAACAATTTGGATTTTTTACCCCAAAAAGACTATTAGCCCCCATTCTATCTGCACAAACTATAATTCCAACCCATGTAAGATGGTGGCATAAATTAAGGGTCAATCGCCGCACATATTCCCATAATGGTATTTAATGATATTTAATGATAACAAACCGGTTCATGAACACCTAAGATAAAATGAACACCTAAGAATTTTGCGCCCAAGGTTTTTTATTTCTAGATTCCTACTAATAGAGGTGTGCCAGCTTCTATGGTACAAATTTGTGCGCTATGGTGCTCTTTATTAAACATAAACAAATCTTCGAATACGGTCAGTGGTAGCTCTTACAGTACTGAAAAATAGTGAAGTGGGGTACCGCCAGCGGAAAATATGATAGCATAAACTATAGCGATAAGGTCCCACAACTAATACATACTAAAGCCAAATGTTCAAATATCGAAAGTTGAGAGATTCTAACAAATAACATGACCGACGATAATGTAACAGTAGCGTTCAATGGACGTCGCGCTAATTCAGTTTTCATATCATATGTTACCTATACACAAAACGATCAGAACTGCGGATGTGTTAAAGAACTCGATTACTTGGATACAGAACGTATCAAGGAAGTAGCCAAAGAAGAAAGTAAAAGCTCCCCCTTTTGGCAATTTACAACAATAGAATTTAGAACTACTGATAGATGGGTAATAGAAGAATGCAAGAACAAATCTGGTGCTGTAACTTATACACAGATGATACCTATAAGTAGCATCAATACAATAGAGGTCTTTTCTAATGGTTTGACGCCAGTGTACGTGAGAAAGAACGAGTTATTGGACACTGAAGCAGAACAGATGAAATAGAACCAAGAAAATAATTTAAACTTATAGTATTATCATTAAAATATCTGGCTCTATTTTTGATATCTGTGGTAATACGATACATACTAGCCATAATTGGTTAATTTTCTATGTCACATAACTTAGTCACGTCACTAAGCAATGTTAAAAAAAATGCCCAGAAACCGCAAGTATTATAAATGTCTAAATATTTTTCTGTGATTTCGAATCGTACTCTTTCTGAGCTTAGAGTATAATCATACAACATAAAAATCTCTTACCATTGTGTTTCATGCGAATCTGCGAGCATTCATCTTAGATACAGTAGGCACGAAATCATGGAAGAGAAACCAGAATCTTGGATTTAGATATAAAAGACGTAAATTATTATACTGTTCCACTCTTTTTGCAGAGACGACAAATTTTGGCAAAATATTCTTTAGTTATTAGTCACGCCCCGCGAACTGCATCGAGAATTGAAGTTAGTTCTCACTAGATAATCCCAAATGCCCCCAATATTATGAGATGTTTTGTCTCAGCGATAGAAATTCGCGCCAGGTGACCAACCAGAACGAAATTTTGAAATTAGACCAATACAACTGACGGATAAGAAAAATTGGCGAGCCAAGAATACGCTAGATTGCCATCTCGACCTAGCCACCTACGCATAGGTAAGAATTCTATGAAGACGTCAAGTTGATTGAAATAGCAGCGTCTGATTTAGTGAAACTTGCAGACGACTGCGTTGCTTTGGCAATGGAGCGTATTTTCCCTCAACTCCAGATTTACGACCCGGATATTGCAAATGGCTTGAAGGAATTACCACATGATACATTGGGTTCGCTCATTCAGTCCGACGCCGCATTGGTGTCTGATGAATTGGGAATTGAAGAATATGTTGCCAAGATTATAATCGATGCTGCAAAAAGGAAAAGTAAAGAATAATTTTAAATTATTTGAATCTAAGAGAAAGGTAGTTCAAATTGATTGAATCTAAGGTGTATTGTATGTAACATTGTACATACAAGCATCCTTCTTGCATCCCCTACCTGTAAACTCAACGTTATCGCTAGTACTTGTTTCAGAATTTCATTCATCATCACCCTTAACATGACAAACATGACACGGCAGATAGATCCTAAGATTAGAATAATGGTGTTTGTGATGTGATGTATGGTGAGATGTATTGCGAAGTGGGCCTTTGTCCTAACGTCGCAACGAGATTACTCGTATGGTTGCTTCTATATATGGTAATAGTGATTTTTTCTCCGGGGGATTTATTGTTATCAATATACGACAACAAGTCAGGGGTATTTTTGATAGGTATGCCATCTAGTGCTGTAATGATATCGCCGTGAAGGGATTGATGTATTCCTTTAATCCCAGCCTTGTCTGCCGGTCCGCCATTGACCAATGAATCAACTAGAACTCCTCTAAAGTTTGGACCAAGACCCAGTTCTCTATTCAGCTCAAGATCCAAGCTTCTACCAGACATACCAAGCCAAGGATGAGGATATGATCCATTTTTTAATATAACTAGAGCCTCTCTCAGAAGTGTTTTAGATGGAATAGCAAATCCAAACCCCCCGGCTCCAAATTCAGAGCTAAATGTATCAGAATTCATTCCTATCACACGTCCTTGTAAATCGAAAAGTGGCCCACCTGAATTACCTGGATTGATTAGTGCATCGGTTTGAATCATATCAGGATGTGGATATGGGGCTTCAGTACCAGACTGTAATAGCAATCTACCTACTTGGCTTACTAAACCTCCAGTCAAAGTGTCAGAAAATCCAAATGGGTCTCCTATAGCAAAGACCTGTTCTCCAATCCTTACAGCAGATGAATTTTCGAATTGTACCGGAACAATGGGCTGCGTGTGATTTCCCATTATCTCAACTACTGCGATATCATTTACCGGATCTCTACCTACTACCGCTGCACTAGATTGATTACCATCAATAAAAGTGACAATAACAGAAGAAGCTGTTCCTACTACGTGGCTATTTGTTAATATATCTCCATTCTTGTCATACACAAATCCTGAACCTGTCAATGAATTATTTGCTGCTTTAGAAATAGGTGAAACCTTTACAACTGAGACCTTCACTTTATCGAACAAATCTGGAATCGAAGGATTAGAATACGATGGTGGAGATTGGGATGAAGAAGATACATTCGTTGTAACGGTAGAATAATTTGATGATTTTAGGTGCGCTTCAGCAATGTAGCCTGGATGTAATGACAACGTCATAACCGTTACAGCAAATATTAAAACCAGAGAAAAAAATGCAACTGACAATTTTCTTGAATTTTTAATAATTTCCCCTGATAGACAAATTCTTATAATATTTCTATTACTAAACAATACTAGTTTCAGTATACATTATTTGAGCCCAATATAAGAAGATGACTTGGCAGAACATATTGCTATCGGTCTGATAATCCCGGGCCACAGGGCGAAATATTATGGGACAGGCTCCCACATAGAAATCTTCTCAAGGAATTGCAATAACGCTTGATTTGCAATAGCATTATAAAACTCTCTTCCCTTCTGGTATAACACTTCAGTATTGACTCAGTCTAGAAGATTTAAATATAAAATATATATATGGTATTGGCTGGGGAGTATCTTAATGCAAAAACAACTAGTATTCGTACTAACTGCGGCGGTACTTTTAGCAGCAATCGTATCAGTAGCTCTATATACTGTCCGCATAGCAAATGCACAAAACAATATGACGAGCTCAGGAGGAGCAAAGAATATGACAACAGGATCAAATATGACAGGAGCAGCTGGAAATAAAACCGGAGTGGCACATGATTCATCCATGCATACAACAAAGCCAGCAGGATGTGGTGGCCCGTATCAGCAAGCTTGCTGATAATGCTATTGAGCATTAACTGTTGGAAATTAAAACGCTGTAGTGTTCAGCATTCTACGGCAATTTTTTTCCAATAATTGAAGACTGAAGAAGGAGATCGGTTAAAAACACAGGTCTTGTGCGATCGAAGATCAAAGCTCACGAATTGAGCATTATGTTTGGAATTAGTTGATGGGATTGAAGGACAAGGCTTTCAAATTGTTCTCTGAAGGTAAGGATCTCGTAGATATAATGATAGCGCTAGATATCCAACCTAATCAAGTTCGAGAAATCATCATTGCTTGGTCTATATTCCCACCCAATAATGTTATGGCGTTGATTTTTGGCTTGTGATAATAGTTAACTCACTTCCATACGATGGTTATATAATTAGCTTGGAATATTATTACAAGCGGATGGTGTGATTTTTGTTATGTTTTGAATATCGGTTATCATTGGCAATCTGTTTCAACTTAAGTTTTGAATGAATGTCCAATTAGTAGCGCCTATCTCCAATTAAGGTCATTCAATTTTCTACCCTCTACTTGTAATAAGATTCTAACTTACATCTAATATTATCTTTCGTTTAAAATATCCAGATTCATATTCTCCTATATTTCTAATCCACTTATCCATATAATTGAATATATCCACTTATTCTCCTATATTTCTAAAGAGTGTTCTGTAGCACTCGACAAATACTATTTCTCTTCAATATCTTTGAGCAATGAACCAGAGAAGAATGACATTAGCAATTGCAGCGATAGCAACAGCAGCTGCGTTAGCAACGGTAGCGTTTGCTGTACCACAACAGGTCATGGCGTACCGACACCATCATCACAATAATGACAACCACAAAAGCGTCAAAGTAAATCAGCAAGTAAACCAAGAAAATCAGTGTACGAGACAGACCCCTGAAAGGACGATATGGTTAGAATCGACACCACAACCTGGCGCCGTTTGTGTTAACGAAGGAAGCAACAACGCAACAATCAGCCACTAAGCACTAGCGATCGCTTGAAAGAAACAATCTCATATTTTTTGCATGCAACTCCTTAACAATGCTACTGGTTAAGAATTTCTTTGTTCTGTTCTATGATTGGTAATACTTTTCTCTCGATAATTGTTTTAGGCTCTGAATCTAAATTTAGGGTCATCAGCAAGAAGAATGTGTTTTTGTCTTCAATACATGGAATAGGAATTGTTGCTCGAACTAATCTCTCATAATTCACTACTGAATATCGTAGTAGATCGAGGCAAAACTTCTCGCCTTAGGAACACTTTTGACCGCATGGGGAACATGGGTTTTCAAATCTAAATCCGAAAATCCTGAATATAATCGTAAAGATGACGCGATAGCAGTGGATAAACATACGTCAACTCACATTCAAAAAATGGTTGAAAGTTCTATGAAACTGGGTGTGCGAGGAGGTAGACCAGAAGATGTCCATGAATTGATAGAAATATAAATTGTTAACGAGAACAAAACAATAATGGCGAACTGCATTTCGAAACACAATTACCACCTTTCTAGAGATCAGTACAAATACCATACGCGTCTTATGTTGTACCATTTCTTTAATTATATGTCCCAACTAACCTTGAATTAGTAGAATTTCTGTATTCAGGTAAAAACAATCGTCTTGATAAGTGCGTAATGCCTCTTTGATAAGACCGAAGAGATTATTACCCTACAATACCTTCACAGCCTTCACCAATTTTGACAATTATTAATGCATCTCTATACATATGAGACATACTTTCACTATGAGATTAATATGCATGATGGTAGCGGT
>JAICVW010000042.1 GCA_025935105.1 Nitrososphaeraceae archaeon | reverse complement strand
TAAGGCTGAAAGGCGGCTGAACAACCCGACCAAACATGTCTCTAACCATTCTTTCTGTAAACAATGCTAATAATATAGTATTTGGGGAAATCGCCAAAAGGTTGTCTATGGTCATGCCATTTTTTTAATAGGTAAAAACAGCAGAAAATATAGATCGTTAACGCGCCTTGCAAGTGAGATACCTGGGTAAAGAATGAACAGCTTCTTTATACTATATTTCCATTAGAATAATCTAGCCTTCATAGCTGACTATTGGTGAGCCAGACACGTTTGTAGAATACGTCTTAAAAGTGGTCCCGGCATCAATTCGGAAATGCTTGACCTTAATGTCTATGACATTAAGGCAAACACATTTTTACGTAAGATACAAAATTACCGTTCTCAAGACGACATCTCTGAGTTGATCCCTATGTTATAAGCTTTGGAATGTAACCACATTGTAGTAATAAGAAGCATTTTGTTCTATAAATGATCTCGAAGGAACTTTGTTCAATCCCATTTTCCTCGTCTCTAGGGCAGCACGCACAGCACCGACACCAAACGAAAGTGCCCATAACGGATCCTTCTCTCTTATGTAAGAGCAACAGAATGCTGAAGACAAGATATCGCCAACACCAGTCGAATCTGGATAATGGTTCTCTTCAAAGTCTACCCAATAATGAATTTTGTTACAAACTAGATGTATTCTGCAATAGTCTGTAGAGATGACGAAGTCTATCCCTTGATGATCTTGAAGATGCTGCATTGCTTGTACTCCTGTTAGACCATTTGTAAGCAATCTTAGCTCCATCTGATCGGTTTTGATGGCACTTGCCCCCGATAGGTCTAGTGAAACTTTATCTACTGGTACAATCAAACCCGCTCGATCGACGCCTCTTGTATATCCCTGTGGATCGATCATGACGAAACCATTCTTTTTTCCGCTAGTTATAGCAGCCCTGAGTACGTCATGTGGTACTTCGTCGAGAACAGGACTAATAAGCATGAATTCGGTGTTTATATTCTCTAGGTCCCTAATGGTAAGGGGAGGACCCTTAGACGATAATTGCAAACTTCTTGAGTCTACCCTTTCACTCTTACCTAAAATAATTCGGAATTTCGTTGTCGGACAACTGTGGCTCAGTTCTGGTTCTCGAATATCGATGCTTTCAGCAAGTAGAAGTAGTTTGTATTGTTGTGGAAAATCATTACCTATTTTGGTTACTAGTGATACATCAAAATTGAAGCGTCGTGCAGTTAGACCACAATAGGACGCAGGCCCTCCAAGGCTTTCAGAGACGTTTCCAGCCACATCTTGGATTGAATCCAAAACCAGGCTTGAAATAACCGCTAATCTCATACTTTAATCCAATCTAAACTGCTTTTCTCGATTACATATATTGTAAGCACGTCTGTTTAGTACAGGCAGTACAACTATTTAGCATTAGGTCAAACTCGCTCAGACATGGTAAAATCTTGATACTCAACTCACAAGATCTTATCCCATTAGGCCTAGAGCATGTACAATTGTTTTAACGTGGGGTTGATAGATAATTGTCCCTTCATGGAAATCCCAACAGGACAGGGGGGTCGTTGATTGATTCATGCCAGTCGTCCATCAATTGCTACAAAATATTAATATACTGCTTTCAGAATATTGTCTTAATGTCTGAGGCTGGTTGGGCAATATATGTTGCAACTGCTGTATCCTTGGCAATAGTTACGGCTATACAGTTCGCAGAAAGATCTTATCGGTATCGCAGATTGAAGGAGAAAAAACACGCTGGAACTATGGGCTTCGAGTATGATGAAGGCCATACGTAGCTCAAGTAAATTATTTTTTCTTTCTGATTGTAGTTACTGGAGTTAGCACTGGAACTTCATTGTGCTGTTAATTTAAGACGGTCTCTAGAGATCTATGAGAGTAAATCTGGAACTAGACGAATATATAGTAGCCACCTTGCCCAAAGTTTGGGGGAACGAGTTGGGTTTATTCGGTTTTTTTAATAAAACAAAAGAAGGTATTCTAGCTCTTACAAATAGACAAGTCATATTTATTCCTGAATGGGTGTTTGTTACTCCCAGAGAAAGAGAACAAAAGTATTTCAGCAATGATCAGGCAAAGGTAACACGCATAGATGGTCTTTCAGAGTCTCAGCTCGACGAAGATATAAGTAAACATTCTAAGAGCCTGCTGGTACCTTTGGAATCCATAATTGATGTTAGTAGTGTTACGTTGCGTAAAGTAAATTTTCTGCGATTAAAATTTAAGGCTGAAAAAATAGGTAAGACTCGTTCTTACGATTTTGGGATAGCCAAAACTATAACAAATTATCCCATTAGGCAACCGTTGCAATTTCATAACCTGGACTGGAGTGCTTGGGTAAAAATGATATTGGCCTATACGCCAAGCTAGCTCGATCATCTCTTTATAAATGAAGTTAATGCTGCCGGCGCTGGCCGTGCATAGAGTTTTTATACTCCAGAAGGACAGCATCTTGGATTTCATTGAGCGGTTCCTTCAAAAATAAAACATCAGTTATCCTTTTTTGGTATTCAAATAGTTCAAGTTCGTAAGAGTTTTTCTTAGGTCGATAAAGTGCGAGACGAAGATACGTTGCCCCGTCGTAATCTTTCTTGAAGGATTCAAAATTCTGTGAGACGTCAAGTGTTTTCATAAAAACCCAAATAAAGCCCAAAATACTGGAATCACCATACATTATGAATTCATAAACGTGTTCAGTCTCCAAAAATCTTATCTTTATTGCGTCATCTGGCCACCATTTAATGACTTTATTCCACGCATTAAGCAGGGTTCGGCGACTATTGAATATCAAGATTACTTTTGCTCTGACATCGTAAAACTCATAGCCCAGACCTAAGAACGCATCGAACCATCTAATATCTTTATTTATCACGACTTTTTTTTGGACTTACTGCTCGTCCTATTTAATTATTCAATTCATACTTCCAAACACCTAACCCTTACCAAGTGTGGATACCCATGAATGACCATGATGATTATTGCTCTCAACGATGCTCTTTTAGTTTCATGTCCTCTAGGCTTTTATCCGCAGCTTATGTGGAACATGACTTATATTTTGGTAGTAGAGTCTAGATTTCATGGTCAAAGGCGGTAAACGTGGCGGACGAGTTCGAGACAAGTGGCGAGACAAACAATGGGTAATCGTAAGATCGCCATCAGCATTTGGTGAAAATTATCTCAATTATTTACCGATTACACTCGCTGAAGCTGCTAAAGGACGCGTTATCGAAAACACTATGTTCGATATATTAAAGCAAGATCCAACTCAACATCAAACAAAAGTATTTCTACAAATTGACAGTGTGGGTGAAGGAGTTGCCAAGACCATTTTCAAAGGTCACGAATATGCGAAAGAATTCTTGAGGAGTTTAATACGGCGCGGGAGCTCAATGATAAACCATGTGCATGACTACACCACAGTGGATGGCTATACTTTCAGAGTAGTACTTATCGCGCTCAGTCAAAAAAGGCTTAACTCTTCCAAAAAGCATGAGATTAGAATGGTTGCTCATAAAGCGTTGGGAGAAAAGATCCCAAAACTGAATATCGACCAATTTGTTCAAGAAGCAACGATGGGCAAGTTGAGCGTAGATTTACTTGCTGAAGCAAAAAAAATCGCACCTCTTAGACACATAGGCATAAAAAAAACAAAATTAATTTCTGCTCCTAAAACAACAATGGGTACTAGCGCCGAGCCAGTTGAAGAATCCGAGCCAGTTGAAGAATCCGAGCCAGTTGAAGAATCCGAGCCAGTTGAAGAATCCGAGCCAGTTGAAGAATCCGAGCCAGTTGAAGAATCCGAGCCTGTGTCTGCACAATATTCTGATGAATCGACGACTTAGAACTAAACTGTCACGTCTATTTTTAGGACTTACGGCTCTGGGGAGTTCAGAGATATTTTGTAGGCTATTCCAATACTATACCCTACTTACGTAGAGTAGTTAGTTACGATCAGATTCGAAAATGAAAACATTTTCTTCTGCAGAAATAAGCATAATAATCCATGCCACCGAGGACAAAGATAAGATTTTAAGATCGTTAAATGCATTGCTTGGGATTCCTGCAAATAGTTTTATTGTTGGAGTCGCAAGTGGTCATTGGCAGAATCAGATATTATTTTTGACTTGTCATCTCGACGAAAGGCATGCTAACGAACTGTACTTAAAAATTAATAATCTTTTAAGTGAAGGATCTGGCCTCACTAACCTGTTTGATAATAGGGGGAATTTGTACATACGGCTCGATAAACAGACCCTTTGTAAAGGAAGGCTTGCCTTATTAGAAAGGGATTCGGTAAGAATCAAGTTTAATGCCATGGTGAAGCACAAATCAGAGATATCGACCTTGTACAGAAGGAGAAATTAGTGCTAAAGAGAAGAGATCTTTGTGTCCATAACAACGATATCGAGAAAGAGCTCAGAACCGCTGAGCTTCTTGGGATACATGAGATAGGGAGTGAATATAGTGGCACGAGCCACAAGAATGTCATTTATCGCTTGTATACACGCCCTTCCTATGTTACTACTTTCCCGTATTTGTTGGTTTCAGAACAGATTGGTGAAATTTCTTCTCCTGGATTGGATATATTCGCTATTAGGGATTATCCCAGAGTAAAGTCTCTCCTAAGGAAAAGGGTCAGGAGGGGACTAGGTCTTGAGATCTTTATTAATGACTTAAGACGCGCAGATGGTTCAGCAGTGGGGAAGTGGCTTGAATATATTAGACAAATATATAAGCTTACGAAATCAAGTAGTTGCCAGCTGATTTTGTCTAGTGGTGCAAGATCGTCGAGAGAAATGATTGCTGCCCGCTCCTTTGATACATTATTATCGCTTTGCGATATAAATCCTGGAGTATATTGGAAAGAGTTGGAGATCTGGATTGATGTGAAAATAGGCAGAAAGTGCTACATAGATGCTTAACCGGCGGGACAAACGCAGGTACGTAGCAGTCTGGGACGGATACCGTCATTATGATCGGAAGAAGATTGTAGACGCAGTTACCAAAAGAGGATGTGAGTTATTCGGTCATGTCGCGATTGAGAACGCTAGAATCAGATTCATTCAAGACAATGAAGGGGGCCAAATTAAAATAATGAGCTGCAAGCTCGAATTGCTGTCTGTTATTTTGTCAGTTGTAGGTTTGTTGGATCCGCCGATAGTCTTACTACGTATTTCAGGTACATTGAAAGCTATGCGAAGAGAATTAGACAAGGATTCATGGAAATTCAGACGCGCTCTCTTGTGATCATTTGATCTAGAATGCCGCACACGTAATACATTTTTAGGCCGGCAAATGACTTTTCTTCTTTGGGGATGAGGTAAGTTATCGCTGCTCCAGACCGAGTGAAGAACAATGAAGATCTCGCGACGAACCGACCCAAAATCCTGCCTCGTTTTGGGAATGTGTTTCCAATGCCGTTGAAAGTGGAGGCATTTCCTCCTAGCTAGTCGATCATGATCGAAGGATCTGTATTATAATACTTGCCAGATTGGAAAGGCAGCAACAAAATAGCTTCTGAAAGTACCTATATTAGCTAGACTTCGCGAATTAATCTCATAGAAATCTGAGAAGAAGTGGAAGATGCATGAGTTTATAGCTAGAGAGCCAGATTTCTAATCATCTGCGCTGCTAGCGGGCTATGTCAATAGCGAGTAGAAGCACAAAGGAGCGAATCAAAATAGAAGATACATGAATATCAAAATAAAAGAAAATTGTGGGACAAATAGCCGTACGATTTTACCAGTGGTGTTTTTCGTCAGGGATTTGACCTATTTGTTCCCGCTCAAAGTACCTCTCAAGCTCTGTCATCCACTTTTCCTTAGCAGAACCGCCACCAAGACCCTTTCTTCTAAGCCAGAACGCAATGACACTCAACAGGAACACAGCGAACAGCATCGTGCCAAAGATGTATATGGATACATCATAGAATAGTGGGTCGTACTGAGGTCCAATTTGCATAAGCAAATCTTTAACTGCAGTGCTGATCATCGACACTAGAATTAGGAGAGCGCTCATTATCAATATACAAATTCGAAATCTATGATATATACATTTTGGTTCTAAATTATCTTAAATCCCAGTCTGTCAAAGGTAACACGAATTGTCCTACGTAAAGCATAGATTAGATAGTCGAAGAAAAATTAAAGGGGATCTAAAAAAATTTGAGGGATTAACTGGTAGCTTCTTTTGTAGGTGACCTGGACCTTATAAAGAACGCCGCCGAGATGGCACCGAATATGACTGCCAGTATGATGATGAACAGCAACGTTGAATTAATTGATGTTCCAAGCATCGGAGTACCAGAACCATATGCACCTGACTGTTGAGAACTCGAAACCTTCTCCCTAGCCAGCTTAAGCTGTTGCTCAATGCCACCAGAAGGGTTTGAAAACCCGCCTCCACCTCCGTACTGTGCGTTTGCTATTTGAAATGCTGGAACGGCAAATGCTGAACCAATCAATGCAAGTAGTGCAACTGCAGCCATCAAGATTGGCTTATTCATTGTAATATTTAATCCCGCTTCCGATTATTTAACTTTTTGGCTATTGAAGAGGCCTATTAGGCTAATATTGAGCGCAATTGATGGACTCAAGTTCCATATGTATGTCAGTGCTACATTATAACAACTAAAGGACATGACCTGAAGGTAGTCGCAGGCAAAGACAGAAGATATCGAATGGAATTTCTGAAAATAAAATAGCAAGTCTGGTGTCGCCTTCAGACTCAACTGACTGAGTCACTCAAAACCATTCTCTACGCCTTGGTTTCTTTCCAATAATTTTTCTTCATTTGACATCTTAATTTCCTTCGTTCAACAACGATGACAAAATTAGGCTGGGACAATCAATCAAGGTCAATTGGGCTTTATTACTCGATATCTTACTCACTCAAAACGACTAGACCTCGTTGCTTGTATGTAAGTATGGATGAGCTAACGTGGCCCAAACGACAAATTATCTACGTATGGAAAATCGAAGCTACATGTAAACAGAACAAAATAAGTTAGATTAAATATCAACTTGGTATTGAACTGCATTGAGTAACATTTAAGATATACGCATGAGTTCATGGTAGCAAATGGCTCGCATACACGCTCACACCCGTGGGAAATCGCATTCTGTTAGGCCTACTTCGAAAAGTATATCGCCATGGCTCACAACAAGCCCATCTGAGATTTCCAATATAGTTGTTCAATTATCGAAAGAAGGCCTTAAACCTAGTGCTATAGGTAATAGTTTGCGTGATGAGTACGGTGTAGCTCTCTTAAAAGTAGCCATAGATAAGACGCTTTCAGAAATATTACGTGAAAATGGAATTAAGGAGGATATGCCTGAGGACTTAAATCAATTAGTCCAGAAAGCATTAGCGCTACAAAGACATCTGAGAACACATAATTCTGATCATAGAAATGTCCGTTCGCTTGAGCTGATTGAAGCCAAGATTCACAGATTATCAAAATATTATAAACGTCGTGAGAAAATTCCAAAAAATTGGAAATATGCCTCAGTCATTGCTCAGCTCGAGTAAGGCTGGAAATGTACGGACGGTTCCTCGAATCCATACGTCCCTTTTGCGAAAAGATTAAGTCGATAGCTGAGAAAGGTTACAACGGCTATATTCTTACACGCATGGATGTCGATGGCCTAGTTTCGGCTAGCATTATTTCATTGACATTAATGAGACTTGGAGCCAAATGTGTAACACGAGCACTCCATGACATATCACACGAATCAACAAGAGAAATACAGTCAGATTCTAATGATTTCTATATACTCTGTGACGTGGGGATAAACATGGTAAGTAGTTTAGCTAATGAACTTGATGATCGATGGATGATAATTGATCATCATAAGACACTTTCAGATGTGCCTGACTCACTTTATGATTCCAATATCTTGAATGCATTCAAAAATAATATTGACGGTGAAGCGGAAATTTCATCAGGTGGATTAGCGTATTTCCTAGCAAATCAAATAGAAAGGAGCAATTGGGATCTTGCTCCAATTGCAGTAGTTTCAGCCTTAGCAGAAAATCAGGATCGTGGAGATAAGAAGATGCTAACCGGTTTGAATTCTGAAATTATGAAGGTGGCGCAATCCCACGGACTTTTGACGGTTGAGCTAAATCTAAGGTTTGCGGGACATGAAACCAAGCCAATACATGAAGCAATGGCCTCTACAGTGTCCCCATTTATGGACGGAATAACTGGGAATCCGGAAAACGCATATTCTGTCATTAAGAATACAGGTATAAGATTGATAGAAAACGGAAGGTGGCGTGTTGTTGCAGACCTTGGGCAAGAAGAAAAGACCGTAATTTTAGAGGCTATTGTAAAATTTGTTTCGAATAACTCTAGGTACAAGTGCGCAAATTTGATTGATGACCTCGTAGGCTATACGTACACGTTCTCAAGCGAAGATTTAAGAAGTCCTTTGCGTGATGCTCGGGAATATTCAATGCTATTAAATGCATGTGGTAAAGCTGGTAGACCTGGAATCGGAGTAGGGGTTTGTATGGGCGATAGAAATTTCTGCATTAGTGAAGGAGAGCAACTTGCTAATCAATTTAAAACAGTCCTCCACAGATGCCTCTCATCCATTATTGCAGAGAATTGGCGAATAAACCTAGAAAAATCCTTAGTTGTTATCAATGGGGAAAATGTGGTTGATGAGGATATGGTAGAGGATGTAGCAGCCATACTTTTTAGGTCATTTATTTCTGCTAATCAAGCGATAATCTTGTGGACTCGAGGGAGGAATGGCATGCATAAATTCTATTGCAAAGCATGCTTAAACTCTAAATCCCACACAGACTTGAACCTGCTCGTAGAAAATTGTGCGAAATCTGCAGGAGGAAGTGGAGGGAGAAGCTACAAAAATGAAAGCGTTTGCAGAATTCCGTCTGCGAGATTTGAAGACTTTTTGTCATGTATAAAGAGGGTAATAATTGAGTTCAATTCGAAAAATTACGCCTGAAATATCTATTAAGCTTCAATTAAGTTTTGAAAAAAAAAAGCAACTTTACGCACTGTTGAAATCACTTAAGGCCGACAACGTTGACTTTCCTCGTGGGTTATCGATGGAAATGTCAACTGATGATGACAACACTTTGGTTATCCAACTTTCATCAAAGCGCGGATTTGGGACCGTAATAAACATGGTAGATGAAATATTAGAGCATATCTCCATAGGTATGCAAGTGATCACGAATGCTTGATCCTAAACTATTGAGGGAAAACACTCAAGCTCTCAGATCGATGTTAAGGAATCGAAATTACGAATTTCCCCTAGATGATTTAATCGACCTGGATAATAAACGTAGAAAAATGATCGTTCAGGTAGAGGAGCTAAGGCGGAAAAAAAACCTGTCTGCACTCGCCATATCTAACAAAGTCAAGAATCATGCCGATGCAGCCTTGGAGAGAGAAGAAATGGGAGTAATAGGTAAAAAACTCATTACATTAGAAAACGAGCTTAGGGACCTAGAGGATAGATTTAGGCATTCGATGATGACTCTTCCAAATATCATTGATAAGTCGGTCCCAATAGGGAAGGATGAAACAGAAAACATCGTACTAAGGTACAATGGGACAATTAGGGATCTTGAGTTCACAGTCAAAGATCATGTAGATATTGCGAATTCGCTCGATCTCCTTGATCTCGAACGCGCTGCAAAGATTGCAGGCGCCAGATTCTATTTTTTAAAGAACGAGCTGGTTAGGTTGAATTTGGCTTTAATTAACTATGCACTGGATTTTTTGGCGGAAAGAGGGTATGTACTTACCCAGCCGCCCTTCCTAATTCGGAAAGAAGCTATGGACGGAGCTGTAATATTTTCAGATTTGAAAGATATGATTTACAAAATCGAGGGTGAAGATATGTACTTGATCGGAACATCTGAACACTCACTTGCTGCAATGCATATGAACGAGATTCTTGGAGGAAAGGATTTACCCATGCGGTACGCTAGTACTAGTCCTTGCTTCAGAAAAGAGGCAGGCGCTCATGGCAAAGACACTAAGGGCATTTTCAGAGTACACCAATTTGAGAAAGTGGAACAATTCGTCTATTGCAAACCAGAACAATCAGAACAGCAACACCAACAGATTCTAGCTAATTCAGAAGAGTTTTACCAAACCCTTGGTATACCATATCGAACTGTTCTTCTCTGTTCAGCCGATCTAGGGAAAACATCTTCCAAGACCTTTGACATCGAAGCGTGGATGCCCGTTCAGGGCACTTATAGAGAAATTGTATCTTGTTCAAATTGTGCAGATTTCCAAGCACGCAGGCTCAATGTAAGATCCAGAGACAAAACAAATGAAAAGACACAATATGTTCATACCCTAAATGGTACCTTGGTGGCAACGGAAAGAACCATTGCGTGTATCATGGAAAACTACCAAACCCCAAGAGGCACTATTGAAGTGCCATTCGCGCTTCAAGATTATATGTCAGGCGTTAAAGAAATTCGTAGAATCTAACTCGCTATCATAGCTTAGGAGGGGAATATGCCGGTAATGTACAATGTAGTTAATCTGAATCAATAAAAAATGCAAAAAAGAAATAAGAAAAAGATTGATTTTTTAGATGACTTGCCAGGGTCTTGTAGCGAATGTTACTCCTAAGCCAGCACCTATGAGTATTACCTGATAGGCAACATTACCCCAAGGAACTGGTTTCAAGATGTCTGGACCTGTGACCTGAACTGTTTGGCCTGGGCCTAAGCCTGGTCCTATATGCTCAATATTAAGCTGTGTGTGGACGTGATAGATTCCATCTTCCAACGCTCTAACCGTGATGGAGTATGGTATTGTCTGCTGCGGATTAATTGTAAAGATGTTGCCTGGCGGATCCCTTGCAAGGAATTCCCATCTATTGCCTGCATTTGTAGAGTCACTAAACAGCGATAACCATGCTCTCAGCGGGGTGTTGACAAGGCTTTGAAGTGTGCCTGTGACAGTTATCGTATCTCCAGTATGAACGGTTTGGGCTGAAAATGATTCATCTAAAATCCTTACAAACCGGCTCTGAAGCTGTGCCTGAACCCCGTGTGCGTGCGCCATAGGTACGGATGCAATTCCGGTAGACATGACAGCTAGTGCTGCAATGACAGTCACGACTAACGTCTGACTTTTCATCATGATTCTAACTACTATTTCACATATAGAGCAAAGATATATGCTTTGCTATGATACTGATAGTCCTTTGGACTAATCATCAATATGTGCGCAGACTCTGAGTGCAAATCGGGACCTCATGACTCTACAATATTAAGCTCAAAAGTTCTAGTTTCAATATTTTTTCTCAAATTGGTAATTGGCAATTTTCTTGTGCTAATCTTATATGCTTATCATTAATGATAATCACTGGTGCAGTACAATAATAACGATATAATAATTGTAATTATTACTCATATAGGCCAAAATATCGCAGTTTCTGTACAAGTTATATAGATAATACTTCATAATATGATGAAATATTTG
>JAICVW010000546.1 GCA_025935105.1 Nitrososphaeraceae archaeon | reverse complement strand
TTGTCGCTCCAAGAAGGTCAAAGCATACTTGGATAGAAATAGCGATACAATGATTATTGAGTTCCTTCCAAAAGGATCACCTAATTTAAGTGCAATAGAAGAATGTTGGAGACAAGGAAAAAGTGATCTATTGTTATCAAAATATTATCCTAGGTTTACAAAATTAAAAACAGCTATTACAAACTACTATAGGACAAAACGCTTTAGCTTGAATGTCGTCAAATATCTGTTAAGAGAGTCTACGAACTTATGTTAATAAGTGTAGTATCTATCAATTCACTTTACCACCATGACAGGACAGTGTGCATAGGTTATCACACCTGATGCTACGCTCCCTAGTAATAACCTCTTAAATCCACTCTTTCCTCTTGTTCCGACAACAATCAAACTTGCGCCTTCATTTTCTGCAAAGTCAACTATCGAGCTTTCTACAGATGCAGAACCCTCAACAATTTCTGTTCTCAGTTCCACATCCTCCCTTTGAGCTTCGATCCTAACTTTATCCAGTAATTCCTGTGCTTCCCTCTTTTCTTTTTCAAATAGTTCAATCCTAGATGTTGGTGCAGTGATGAAGGTTGAAGATACTGATCTAACTCCGTGAATATGAAGGACAAATAAAGCGATTAATTGAGAGTTATACCTTTTTGCAATATCAATAGCATAGCGGGATGCATCCATTGATGCCTCTGAACCATCTATTCCAACTAATATTTTGGTAAAGCCCTCCGTTTGTTCTTCTGACAATTATTATGGTTTGGTACGTGTGACTAAAAAACTTACAGCAAAGAAGGATAGGTACATGCTGTTAAATTAAATTAATTTGAATAGTAAATAGGATTTGTTTGGCAGTACATCGTCATTCAAACCAATATAGTGCTTCCCAAAAGCCAATAAATAGCATACATCTATTCTTGCTAGCTGTGGTCTGATTGTGTTATGTCGTGTTTTGTTGTCTTGTAGTGTCATATTAGGGTTGATAGTAAGCCCTTGTTTATTATCGGGATTCTTATCAAACGTCTGGAGTTGAGTGTGATTGCAGCATATTTGACCTTCATAGAAAATAACCCTTTTGGGAAGGTATTAATGGCCCATGATCTATAATTGTGGTTTTAGATTTTAATAATAAATCTTTTTAAATGTCTGCTGGCTATAATGTGCTCACTAACAGGCAATCTTATCTTATGAATGTCTAATCTACAACGAACCGGTTATCCTAAGCAAGCAAGCAGGCAATTACTTTGTTTGGACCCGCTAAATCTAACTAATAACATAATTGACATGTAGGCCAGCAATACTTTCTTAATTTCCACCTTGACATGTGGAGTCAGATAGCAATTACGTTTCAGACTTTTCTGCTGAGTACTATATAGAGGGAGGTAGGCAAAGGTCGCCATCACATACCTCACATACCTCACATGAATATCAATTTTTACTAAAACCTAGAGAATATCTACCCTTTACATCGTGCATTCTGTATATGGAAGGATGTATTAGACGGATCGTGTATGTTGACCACTGTACAAGAATAGCATCGGAAGAACGTTACAGGTAATTTTGTCATAGGACACATATCATAGTAGTCATCATCCGGTACGACTAAAGATTGGACATTCTCTATATCTGTAGTCACAAGGATAACAGCTATTAAGTACCAATCACTATTCTAATCATATAACAGCAGAAATGAAAGCACTATACTGGGACGGAAATAATAAAATCCTAAAATCAGGCTACACTGTACTGCAAACAAAAAAAGGGTTATCTAAAGCCTGGACTGGATACAAAAGCAAGGAGAAAAGGAGAACCTGAAAACCTGAAGTATTATGCATCTGGAATTCAAAGGTTACAAAGAGAACTAGTAGATGCAGGAATTGCAAGTCCAGAATCTCTGTCAGAATTTCCGAATGTAGATATTAATGAAAAATAATAGATGGGTCTAGATAATATTGGTGAAGTCACCGTAAGCTGTGAAGGCTATGAAGAGAAATTTAATACTTCATGTTCAAAAGATTTCTTAGGAAAGCGCTTCAATATGATAGAAGCAGGCCTAGACCAAATCTATTAATTGAAATCAAGTTGATAGGTGAATACATGAAACAGGTCAGATAGGTGAATACATGAAACAGGTCAAGAATGTTGATGAATATATTGCATTATCACCAAAAGAATTACAGTACAAGCTTAAAGAACTTCGAGAGATTATCAAGTCCGCTGCTCCAAAAGCAGAGGAACATATTCGTTATAGGATGCCTTACTACTATTACAAAGGCCGATTGGTATATTTTGGACTTTCGAAAAAACATATTGGACTTTACATACCGACTCCTATCGTAGAAGAACATAAAAGTGAACTGAAGGACTATGAGACCACCAAAGTAACTATCCGTTTTCCTTTAGACAAAAAACTTCCTACCATGCTGATAAAAAAGCTAGTTAAAGCACGGATTAATAAAAACGATGAATTAGACAAGGAAAAATAACATTATTCAGAAGGGGATATTTGGTTTAATGATTATCCTAATCCTATAATCCTTTCACAGTCTTCACAGCATTGACCTAAATGTGTTGTTACTTCCTCATTACATCCATTAAACATGTCTTACACCTTACACCATAGTCATATTTTTCAATATCATCTAATTGTAGTCCGATAAGTTCACTTTAGGTGTTGCAGTAAGATATACCGACTGAAGGATATACACACCACCATAAATGTGTTGTAAATTTATCTATTGTTTATCCGATCGAGAGAATCAGGAAAATATATAGTCGCAGTGTCATAAATATAAATATAAATAAATAATAAACACAAGAATAACAATAATCATCATCTCTCCATGCCAAATAAAAAAATATTGCTGGTAGATGACGAGCCAGATATTATCGATTCATTAAAGATAGGCTTAGAAGATAATGAATTTGAAGTTGAGACCTAC
>JAICVW010000094.1 GCA_025935105.1 Nitrososphaeraceae archaeon | reverse complement strand
GTTGGTAGCATCATAATAATGGATGGTGAAACTCCTATCGGAATTGTCAGCGACTGGGACATCGTTTCGAATGCAGTAGTTACCGACTCCAAGCCCAGTACTTTAAAAGCCGCCGACATAATGCAACAATTACATTCAGTGGAAGGAGAGGAAGGAGTAACCGAAGCCGCTAGAATGCTTAGACAGCACAATATCAAACGGCTCGGTGTTATATATAAACAAAGACTAGTTGGTATTATTTCAGCTTCAGACGTAATAGCAGTTACACCTGATCTAGTGGATGTAATTTCTGAAAAAGCAGCCATAGTGAGAGGAGAGACTGGCCGTTCAGCGGGTCTCATCTCCGGTTATTGTGATGAATGTGGAGAATGGTCAGATCTATTGCAATTCGCAGACGGCACATTCTCTTGCGAAGAATGTAGAGGGGAACAGGTTATTAGTTAAGCCTAAACCTGCGTTCATCGTAGATGCAATGTTAGGAAGTGTAGCTAGAAAGCTGCGGTTCTTTGGGTACGATACCTGGTACACGAAAAGCAAACCTGATGTCGAAATAGTACTATTGGGGATAAAATATCGTAAAGTCATCTTAACATGTGACAATGACATGTACAAAAGAGCTCTAAAATTGCGAGCTAGAGCTATTCTGCTTGATGGGCTAGGTGACTTGGAGAATATCGCGCGAACTTTCTTCAGTTACGGAACTCTGTTAAGCACTTTCATGCATGTTAGGCCTCGGTGCCCAGCATGCAATGGCAGGACTGTCAAAGTCTCCCGATCTTGCCTTGAGGAGCAAATACTTAGTTTTCCTGTAAATAATCAATTTTTTCGATGTTGGAAATGTAACAAGATATACTGGGAAGGAAGCCACTACAGGAGCCTCAAAGCACTTTCTAAAAGAATAGACGGTCGAATCCTGGAACTACTTAAAGAACCAAGTTTGTATACTTTAAACCACACAACCATCCCCAGATTAGATTACGTCTTTTGGAGAATGCATTTGGCGTAGAACGAATAGACAGAAATAGGGTTCGTAAGTTAGAGGTAAAAACCATCATTTTTCAAGTCTCATAAAACTGATAATCAAAGTTGGAATGAGTGAATACTCCTTGATTAGATTTACTGCACATGTTGAAAATATCACCCAGTTTTACATTGATTTTGTTTGATAATTTGACGGCTTCCATGATCGGATATGAGTCAATTCGTATAGCAAGAAAAGTAAAATTATGACTAACTACCTTAGTTAAATGGAACTAATCAGAAAACATGTCACGAAACCAATTCATTGACTGTGAGCGCCCGGCCACAGTACCTACATTTCATAACTATCTTGGTCTTATCAATTACGTCTATAGTTGATTTTATGTCTTCGCTGTTTGTGACGCAATTCAAATTGGGACATCCGAATATTCCTACTATTGAATCTGGCAATAGTATCTTCCGCTTCTCGACCAGCCTGTATTCTCGTATAATATTAATCGTTGCATGAGGCGCTATCAAGGCTAGCTTGTTGGTTTCGTCCTTTTCCAGGAATCTGTGCTCCACCTTGATAATGTCTTTCTTCCCATGTTTGCTGCTGGGTACATTCAGAGCGACAGTAACTACATTACCTTCCTTGCCGGTAATGTCGAGAGCTCGTAACACAAACATAGCGCGACCATGTTCTATATGATCAATCACGGTTCCGTTCCTGATGCGCCTAACTAGGAGTTGGTTACTATCTGACATACAGTGTTCTTGAAGTCAGTTTTTGATGTTCGCAATAATAAGGTTAATGAATAAGAATAATAATATGTTCTACATTTAATAATGGAAAACTAGCATTTGATTTTTTCAACGCATCAATCTCGATCTCTATTTACAAGTGACTGCATATTATGAAACATCGGTCTAAGTTCAGAGGAAGGTCCAACAATATCTAGTCTGGTCGTTCCTAGGATAGAAATTTTGGAAACTCGAAAGAGCAAGCCTTTTTCTGAATACTCGAGACCCTGGAGTCGATCAAGTCTTTCACTGACAATATCGTCGCTCTTTAAGATGTGGCCTCTTTGGGCAAAAAGAATTATTCTCTTATCAGTAATTAGTACTTTATATCGCTTGTCACCGTACCGAACAAGAGAGCTACTATGAAATTTTACATTTTCTTGAGGCAACAGGAAATCTTGAAGCGGCATTGACGAGACGGTTAAATCCCAATATGAGGATATAAATTAAAACGAGTCGAGGCAATTTATCAATATGGACAAAATAATTAATCCTACACAGGTCGTTCTAAGTTATAGGTAATTTGTTCGACCCGACATAATTGGCAAAAGTGATATACGTGCTTAAGCAGATTGGATCTAGTTTAATATAGGTTCAAGACCCGATTAACTGCTGCCGTAAGCTTTTATTATGAATTTAAAACTGATATCCTTGAAACAAGTGGAAGCATCTCTAGCAACAAAAAAAAGGAGTTTCAAAGACCTTGAAGAATTACCAGAAAATACTCCGGCAATCTTGCTTTCGGCGATCTACGTTGGTGAAGAGCAGAAAGTATACCTCAAATTTTATGATCTTCAGCGGCAAATTATATGCTTCTGGAGAGATCGAACAAATCACAAACCGTATTGCTATACAAAAATGGACTATCTCGAGCAGGTGAAGAAAATAGTTGAATCTGATAAAAAGTTTAAGCTGGAACAAACAAAAAAAATCGAATTAATCAAAGATAAAGAGATAGATGTAGTCAAAATAATTGCTCCTGATCCGCTATCAATTGGTGGTACCGATAATAGCATCAGGGAGAAAATAACATCGTGGGAAGCAGATATAAAATACCACGAGAACTACCTTTATGACACAGGACTTATCCCCGGTGCATATTATATTAGAAGGGGTGAGAGTATTGACAACTTCGAACATCAAATTTCAGACAAGGTCCAGCTAGAGTTAAAAAGTCTGCTGTGGGACAAAATCAATGAGCAAGCAAGAGGGGCCGACAGTCAACAATACCGCCAATACTTGACTGACTGGGCTAACCTACTCAATCAACCCATTCCCAACCTAAGAAGACTATCAGTCGACATCGAGGTCGAATCGGAGGAGGGAAGAATGCCTACGCCACGCGATCACGATCGGAAAATTATTGCCATAGGCTTTGCTGGGACTGATGGTTACAAGAAGGTGCTTGTTTTAGATGAAACTGGAGATCGTAATACTCCGTTTATTGAAGAAGCAGAAATCTGTAAGACAGAAAAGGCGTTATTGAAGAGGGCTTTTGAAATTATCGATTCTTATCCCATCGTTGTGACTTACAACGGAGACGATTTTGACCTGCCGTATCTTTATGCAAGGTCTCTGGATCAGAGAATTGATCCGGTAGCAAAGCAGCCTATTTCGAAAGAAGAAATTCCAATTATTGTAAAGAAAGATTCATTTGTCAAGCGGGGCGTTCAAGCCGAGCCTGTTCAAATGAAAAATGGGTTGCATCTGGATTTGTATAGGACTTTTCAAAATAAGTCGGTTCAAATTTACGCCTTTAGTCATAA
Source organism: Nitrososphaeraceae archaeon (assembly GCA_025935105.1). Taxonomy (GTDB): domain Archaea; phylum Thermoproteota; class Nitrososphaeria; order Nitrososphaerales; family Nitrososphaeraceae; genus Nitrosopolaris. The sequence continues at coordinate 4,418 of JAICVW010000094.1, read as the reverse complement.
ATATTCAGAGTTTACTTTAAAGGCAGTCTGCGAAGCACTACTCAATGATACCAAGCTCGAATTCGAAGGTGATATAAGTAGTCTACCAAAGCAAACCCTGGCCCAATATTGTTTGAAAGATGCCGAGCTTACCTTACGCTTGACAACGTTCAACGATAACCTGTTGATTAAGCTTTTAGTGGTAATATGTCGCATAAGCAGATTGTCACTAGAGGACATTTCACGATTCGGAGTTAATCAGTGGATCAGAGGAATCTTATATTTTGAACATCGGAAACGCGGGGCTTTGATTCCTAGAAGAGCAGAATTACAAGAGAAAGGTAGTGCGTCAACTACTGCCATAATAAAAGAAAAGAAATATAGAGGTGGGTTGGTAGTGGAACCGGTTCTAGGCATTCACTTTAATGTCATTGTCGTAGATTTTGCGAGCCTTTATCCTAGCATTATTAAAGTTCACAATCTGTCTTATGAAACAGTCAATTGCCCCCATCTGTCATGTAAAAATGATCCAAACCAGCATATCCAGAATACCACACATTGGGTATGTAAAGAAAAAAGAGGTATAACATCACTATTGATAGGTTCATTACGAGATTTGCGGGTAAATTATTACAAATATCTTTCAAAGGACAGATCGTTAGTGGTGGAAGAACAGCAACTATATAGCGTAGTCTCCCAAGCGATTAAGGTCATATTAAACGCTGCATATGGAGTAATGGGTGCAGAGATATTTCCCTTGTATTGCCTGCCGGTGGCAGACGCGACAGCTACTATAGGAAGAAGCACCACAACAAACGCTATTGAGAAATGTAAAAAGATAGGAATTGAAGTAATTTACGGGGACACAGATTCCCTTTTTTTAAAAAATCCTTCTGATAAGAGAGTAGATGAGGTATCGGTTTGGGCAAGAACAACTCTTGGAGTTGATTTAGAGATGGATAAGCATTATCGATACGTGGTGTTTAGTGCCCTCAAGAAGAATTATCTCGGCGTTCTGGTCGATGGAACTGTTGATGTGAAAGGCCTTACTGGTAAGAAATCTCACACCCCTCCGTTTATACGAAAAGCCTTCTATGAGATTCTAAATATTTTAAGCAAGGTAAACTCCGAAAGGGACTTTGAATCAGCCAAGCAAATGATTAAGCACATTATTCAAGAGAATGCGAATAATTTGGAACTTAGAAAAATCCCGTTAGAGGATCTAACATTTAACGTAATGATAAATAAATCTCCTGGCAAGTATGGCAAAACAGTGGGAGCTGGGCAGAGAATATCACTAGATGGAAGAGATCCAAAATCAGCAGTTTACAAGGGCTTGCCTCAACATATCAAGGCTGCTCGACTGCTTGTCGACCTAGGCAGGGACCTCAAGGCCGGTGATATCGTCTCCTACGTCAAAACTAAAACAGGTGAAGGTGTCAAACCCCTTGAGTTGGCCAGCCCACAGGAAATAGATACCCAGAAATATTTTGACGCAATGGAGGCAACGTTAGATCAGGTGCTTTCTTCGCTAAATTTTCAGTTCAAGTCGCTTTTAGGTAGGCCTCGTCAATCGAATTTGGACGATTTATTCTGGGGTAGCTAGTGCAATTTATGAAAGTACGCATGAATCAAGCGTATTTATTTAGCTCCAATAAAAATATCGTGGCTGGCACTATAACGCTCGCTTGCTTTGGTTTATTTAATTTTTGAAGTGAGCTGGAGTTTATTTGTTAACAAAATTTGGAAACGATTGTTTATTTGTTAACAAAATTTGGTACTATTTACTGTTTGGTACACGAAGCAAGTCAATCTGATTTGTAAATGAAGGTGCATACTGAACTTGCTTAGCTCCAAGATAAACCCATTATGGTCTTACGACTCAAAATAAAAAGAAATAAAGAAACACTGGCTTTTCAAACTATCTCAGATAAATGACTAATTACTTAAGAGCACTTTCTAATTATTTCATCTCACCAGAGAGTACTCCAGGCAGATATAACTTTGCTGACCTACCTATAGGAATTTCATTTGAAGATTCTAATGCACTCATATATGGTGTTCCTTTTGAGATGACGACCTCATTTGGCCAGGGAACAAAGAGAGGCCCAGAAGCAATAAGACTTACCTCAGCAAGACAAATTGAGACTTTTCTTTTTGAAGAAGGAATTGATGTTTCCGATCGTGCTAAGATTTTTGATATTGGAGATTTGAAACTTTTAAGTCCTCATATCAACACTCTGAGCAAAAAGCCATCGAACATAACACGCACCTTAGCTGTTGTAGGTAGAAAAATAAATGAAATTACGTCGCTAATCTTTGAATCAAATAAAGTTCCGGTTATGATTGGTGGTGAACACACGCTTTCATATTATTCAATTGAAGCTCTCTCCAGTTACCATCCAATAGTACTCCATTTCGATGCCCACAGAGATATGAAGCCGGCATATCAAGGATTGAAACTGTGTCACACTACTCCATTTTATCACTTGATGAAAAATGGGCATATACCAGGGAGTGACATAATTCAAATTGGAACAAGGCAGGCTGACAGGGAAGAAAATGAGATATCAAAGCAAAATCAAGTTGTGACATATGATGCCTGGAAGATTCACGAAAGTCTAAATGATCTTTTAGCCTTTTTACCAAAGGTAACAAAAAATGCAAATATCTACATTTCGTTTGACATAGATGTCTATGACATGCCGTATGTACCTTGCACCGGCACACCTGAGCCTTTCGGTTTGAATCCGTTCGAAGTTAGCCTCATTCTCAAGAGTATATCACCTTCCGCAAAGATTGTTGGTTTGGACATGGTAGAAGTCAGCTTGAAGAATAATGATTACCGGGAAGCCACACTGGCATCTCAAACTATATTTCGGATGCTCTCCCTTTTGTAAGACAGGTTTAGAATGGCGTAGCGTAGCCCACATACGACCTTCTAGAAAAAGTCTTCAGCCTTGTCTTGTAACATCCAACAAATAATCGTGTTATGACGAAACGAAAAATGGTTTGCGCCATGAATGGCTTTTGTAAGCTTCCTTGTGGGGTTTTTTAGGTTGTATGATTGATACAGTTCTGCTAACTAGAAAGACCCGTGTCTTATTAGGCCATTATATTTGGGCGGCTTGTAAGGTGAGATGGGAGATTTAAGGGGAGATAAGGCATTCCCTTAGTTCGCAGATGGATTTCATCTATGAGCTGCGATAGAATGACCTTGGTTTGTGGTCCTTGATTTCTTTTACGCACCATTAATTCCCCAGTCTCGATCTCCTTGTTGCCGACTACGATAGTATAGTCTATCCATTCAATTTCAGACTGTCGAATTTTATTTGAAACTGATTCATTCCTGTCATCTATGTCACTTCTTATTCTCTGTTCGGTAAGCTCGGAGCAAATCTGCTCGCATTTCTCCAAGTGCTGTATGCCGACAGCAATGATTCGAACCTGCGTATGAGCGAGCCAAAGCGGTAAGGATGGCTTTATGCCCTTGCTTGCCATTTCCGAACAATTCTCGAGTAGTGCAAAGATAACTCTTTCAATCGCACCACTAGGCGAATTATGCAGAATGACAGGATTTTTTTTGTCCCCGTTCTCTGCGACGAATTCAATTCCATACCTACTGCCATTTTCTATATCCATTTGATCAGTCGACAGCGCAGAAGCTTTCCCAGTACTATCAATGAAATTAAATTCCCATTTCAGAATGAAATAAAATGATCTCTTATTCCATAATTCTACCAAAACTGGTCTTCCAAATTTGCTTACTAACTTGATAACAAAGTCTCGATTCTCATTATAGAACTCTTGGGTGAACCTTACCGCCATCTCAAGCGTTTCTGAAGTGGAAAGACCAATTGAATTTATAATAGTGGAAGAGAGATCAAATCTCTTTAGCAGTTCCTCCTTGGCTTGATTTTTATCCATACAAAATGCATGGCAGTCTGGCATGCTGAATGCCCGAAGCCTCCTCAAACCCGAAAGTTCTCCGCTTTTTTCTCTTCTAAAGCTATATCTGGTTAATTCATATAATCTCAACGGAAGTTGCTTATATGAAAGCAGGAAATCCTTTGCCATCAAAAATTGTCCAAAGCATGCTGCAAACCTTAGAAAAAGTTGTCTATTGTTGTCGCTTGTAAGCCCATATTGTCTTGCAGGAAATCGATTGAAATAGCTCTCCATCGACGGATGTCTAGAATCATACATTACTGGGGTCTCCACTTCCATACCGCCATATCTAGCGATCTCTCGGCTTACGTACCGTTCTATCAACGATTTCATCAGTTTACCTTTTGGGTAAAAGCGCATATTTCCAGGATCCGAAGCAGGTTCATAATCAGCGATCCCAAGCCCTTTCATTAATTTGATATGAGACGGCTGCTGATCTACTGCTCTACGCTTTGCAGTCTCATAATTTACGAAATTGCGTAGTTTCCTAT
>JAICVW010000040.1 GCA_025935105.1 Nitrososphaeraceae archaeon | reverse complement strand
GAATCGGGATAATTTTTTCCGGCGGGATTGACAGTGTAATCGTTGCTTGGTTAGCGAAGAAACTGGTCAAGGATGTCGTGTGTTACACCGGTGGTGTTCACAATTCAAGTGATATAGTTTTTGCTCGACAGATAGCCAGAAAATTAGATCTTAAATTGAGGGTTAACGAATTAACAAATGATGAGGTAGAACAATGTATACCTGAGATTATCGATACTATTGAGGATTCAAACGCAGGACAAGTGGAAGTAGCTATCCCAGTATATGCGGCAGTAAAGCTCGCCCACGAAGATGGAATAAACGTAATGCTGAGCGGTCAAGGTGCAGATGAACTTTTTGGTGGCTATCCTTGGTACGCGCAAGTCCTCCAAAAAGGTGGATATCGAGTATTGCGCGAACATATGACCGAAGACTTACTTTTACTGTATAAGGAAACACTAGAACGTGAAGATAAAATAACTATGGCGCATAGCATAGAGATGCGTGAGCCATTTCTTGATAAGAGAATTATCAAACTCTCTATGCAGATCGATCTCAAACTAAACGTAAAAGGGGCAGAGGATCGGTTTGGAAAACATGTACATCGAAAACTAGCTCAAAGATTGGGTATTCCTAAGAATATCGCTTATCGTCCTAAGGAAGCTGCACAACATGGATCAGGTATGCATGGGGTAGTTGATATGATTGCCAGAAAACATGGATTTGACGAATCTACTATCTCTCGAGGATACATTGAAGTTCTCAGGTCACGCGAGAAAGTGGGAAGTTCTCAGAGATATGGTTATCTTTTCGAGAACGAGAAATTGTGGATTGCAGAACCACATGTACAAATGTATTTTGATAGCCTCTCTAAGAAATTGCCGACGTTCGAGCCAAAGATGATTGCCAAGCTAAATAAGAGATGGCCATAGTTGTTGGTTACTTGGTCCTTGCCACGACCTTAATGTAACTTTATAGTTGTGCAGACAATTCTAATGAATAGGATATGTATAACAAATAACCAATTAATTCTTGTACCAAGCCTCACAAGGACCATATTTTTGGTATCAAAATTTAATCAACATGGGTCAAGAAGAGAGATTAGCAAATGACTATGTTATTGATAGTCCCTTAATGTACCGTTCGTATTGTTCTATGCATTTTTCTTGTGTTTCTGACTGAACGGATCCAGGTCGAAGCCGTCTTATCTTAAATAAGGCTTCCTTAGCGTCTAAATTATTCTCTTTAATTAGATATGCAGCAAGCACTGTTCCTGTTCTGCCTTTGCCTGCGGCGCAGTGCACCATGACAGGTTCACCATGGTCAATTTGGGTACGGATATACTCAACTGTGTCGTCTAACTGTTCAAGCGAAGGGGCACCGTAATCCTCTACTTTTACGTGAAGATAATTAACTTTATTCTTATTATCTTTGAATGGGTTTTTAACAACGTTGTCAAACCACTCTACTGGTAGAGGCACCTCTCGTACCGTTATTATAGATCTTATGCCATGTGATAACACCCATAGGAATTGCGGATAAGTGATCGGAATCCCGCTTCCAGCTAGCTGATCCTTGACGACCCAGCTGTAATTTGTCGGCTTATTAGCTATATGCCCATGAATCCATCTATAGGTATTGCCTATTATGGTCATAATGTCAATATATCTGGCATCATTAAGTATATATTATAAGACACGCTGTTTGCCCCAGAAATAGGTTCACTAACCAGAGTTCATTCCTTTTTCTCATACATTTAGTCTATTTGATAGGATCTTACCTGTGTGATCACAGATACATGTATTGATACCAGCCTGACTCCAGAGATATTATGGTGCACGAATTGATCAATAATAGTAGATCATGTCTCAAATCCTCTTTCAAATCAAGCATGCCAGGCTTATTGGACAAATCTGGGCAATATAGAACCAGCTACGTCAAATAGCTGACTAAGCTTTGCCATAATCCAAAGCTCACAACCCTTAATTCCTAGCAAGAACATATTCAGTGCATAATACAAATGCCTGATGAAACTTCGGATACGGACGAGCAGTATGTTTTGGCAAGAATAAGTAAAGTCGGTTTTGTAGATCAGTTGGGTTTGGAAGGTGTGGTGATACTGCAGACTTCTGAAGGGAAAGAATTTCCTATGCGTGCTTTTTCGGGGGAGGTCGCCAAGCATATATCGCGCTTCACAAGCGGTGATAAGAATACTATTCCTACAATTTACAATCTAGTTGAAGAAATAGCAGCGATGCAAGACCTATTATTGATGGAGGTTAGGGTTTACCAAAGCGGTTCGGTTTTGCGCGCAAATCTTTATTTCAAAACCAGAGATGCGAGTCTAGTGTTGAGAAACTATAGAGCCTCTGATTCGATCGCTTTGGCGGCTTACTACGATGTACCGATTAAGGTAAGAAAGGGTATATTTGAGGAGGCAATAGAACAGTAACATTTGTATAGATGACAGTCAATCACTTACGAATTATAAAATATTTCCCATGAGTTTAAGTGTTTATATGCTTCCTGATGTGAATTTGCCTCCGCCATTGGCTCAGATGCGAAGTTGTATTTTGAGTAAATTGCCATTTAAAATGTACCATGGATAATCACTAGATTTGTTTTTTCGCTCCGATTTATTTGATATTACCAACGTATTGATTACTTATAGTTCAGATTTACTGGATTTTGTACTATCAAAGCTCAGCCAGCCAAGCCCAGCGGAACAAACGTTTCCTTACGTGTAGGCTTCTTAACCCATAAATCATTCTAATATGCACACCTATCATATTCGGATGGCTACTAAATTGTACTCTAATACCATGGACGCAGATACGACCATTCCAGAACACATTGAAGACCTTAACTAAAATACTTCCTATAGGTAACTTCTAATAGTATTTTCGTCAACCTTCTTTTTGACTGATTGAGCATGAGTTCTTTCCTATTATGCGTATTACGACATAGGGTAACACCTTTCTGTCCAAATGACATTATTTATGCAGTCGACGCTCTTGAAGCAAGTAGAGAAGCTAACCCAAAACGCAGCGGGGCATAATTCTTCTATATCGCTATTTTAATTGGTATGGTATCTTCTACGCCAAGAAGATATTTGGTTCGATTGCACCTGACTTTGAGAGGTAGTAGAGGGCTAGAATCGGTAGAGCAGTCATTCAAACGATCTCATTGTTTATGGCAGGCATTGCTTTCTCGTTTTTCAGTAGTTCAATTCTATTTGCGCCTTTCATTACAAGTATGGTCAAACTCTAGGTGGTGGAACATTCCTCAATGTCGATTTCTTTTGTATCCTTTTTTCTGGGTTTTGGAATTGCCTTTGAACTTCCAAAATGTATGCAAGTTCTTTAGAGTTAATCGGTGCCAGTTTCTGGAGACAACACCTTGGATATGCCATCATTATCCTGGTAATTGTCGTTGATATAATCGCTCCAGGCGGAAGTGGGGTGGCTAGTGGTTCGTTTCTATGCCATTGAAAGTGTTGTATTTGATTGGTATTTTTGGGAATCGAAAGAAAGGAAACGCGCAGAAAAATAGAATCAACTAGGTAAAAGAACCAACACTTAAATCATCAGTATTGATTAACATATGATCTCGGAATGGCAGTTGAGTTAACCATCCTTTCGATGGCCCTGATGAATAGCATGGAAGTGATAATTATTATATTGATAGGGATAGTTCTCATTTTCGGGGTTAAAAAGATCCCCGAACTAGCCCGGTCATTTGGAAAGGCAACCTCAGAATATGAGAAGGCTAGGATAGAGTCGCGAATGGAGCTTCAGCATGTTAGGAACCAAAATTCTGGCGTAGTTGGAAGAGAAAAACTGGAAGTTATCGCTGAGGGTCTTGGGATTGACTATACGAACAAAGATGATGATGAGTTAAGGGTTGCGATTGAAGCAGAAATCAACAAAAACAAGGGTAAATGAATGACAAGGAAGGAAATGCAGGACGATCGAGTATTATTTTCTTAATCTAGCCGTAGAGATTTACAATTGGTTGTCTTTCACTTAAAATGATCCCCCGAACACAGATGGAGAACATAGTTGGTAAATACGATAAGGAAAATATTACGATTGGTGTGATAGGTAGTCACTCTGCTTTAGAAATTATGGATGGTGCGAAGGATGAAGGCATTAAAACCGTGTGTATTTGCGAAAAAGGTCGAGAGATTGCATATCAGAGATTTACAAGACTGACAGACAAGCTCATATTATTAAACAAGTTTTCAGACATTCTTCATAAGGAAAATCAAGAAGCTCTCTTAGCACTAAACACAATTATGATTCCGCATCGTGCCTTTACCGCTTACCTTGGATACAATAATATTGAAAATAATCTGGAGATACCGATCTTTGGAAACAGAGTGCTACTGCGAGCAGAGGAACGTAGTTTCGAAAGAAATCAATATTACCTTTTAGAAAAAGCAAAAATTAGATACCCGAGAATTTACTCGAAAGCCTCAGATATTGATGGGTTAGCAGTAGTGAAGGTCCAAGAGGCTAAACGGTCATTAGAGAGAGCATTTTTTGTTGTTTCTTCCTATGAAGATTATGTCAGAAAAGCAAAACTAAGGATAAAACGTGGTCTGATTACTGAGGATGCTCTTGAGTCTGCTGTCATCGAAGAATACATAATTGGTACTTATTTTAATCTTAACTTTTTTTATTCGCCGATATCCAAAGATACTGAATTCCTGGGAATCGAGAGAAGATTACAAACGAATCTTCATGATTTTACTACATTAACTGCCAGACAACAAATGGAAATTGATATCGAGGTACAAAACATAGAGGTGGGGCATACCCCAGCGAGCATACGTGAATCACTACTAGAAAAGGTATTTAAAATTGGTGACTCTTTTATTAATGCGGTAAAGCTAGAGTATCCGCCAGGACTTATCGGGCCCCTTTCACTACAAAGTATTGTGACGGCTGAGCTTGATCTTGTGGTTTATGATGTATCCCTTAGAGTTCCGGGAAATCCAATTATGGCAACTACAAGTCCCTATACAAAGTACTACTTTGGTTACACCATGGGTGTGGGTAGACGAATTGCAAAAGAAATAAAAAGAGCAACCGAACAACGAACTCTTGGACAAATTATCACTTAATGATACTAGGGAATAATTTGATCTTATTATTAATAGTGGAGCAATTATATGTTTACATTACTAGTACTATACTGCATGATAATTTAAGTACCAAATTGCTGATCTATGAGATCGGTCCTAACCGCGATGGGTTGTAGGATGTCTTGTTAAGATACATTAAGGTACTTGATTTATGATATGAAATACTAGTCTATCGATATCGTGACATTGCCTTCACTCTTATTTCAAAATCCATTTACTAGGCTATCATTCTACGCAAGACCGAAAATTTTGGGAAAAAAGGTATCATGGAATGAATGCGACTTGATCTTTAGCTTGTTAGTCTATTTGTACATGTGGCACTTTATTCAAGGCTCGGTAGATAGCCGGTCAATATTTACCAGATTTGTCAGTTACAAACCTTTGTAAGGTCAAGGTAAGCAGGAACTACATATTTTGGCATTTTGGCACAAAAATAAAACTGATGACTTGATTTTATTTTTTTTATCTCCTCTGCCTAAAAGTAGAAAACTTTCGAATGTTCAATCTCAAACCATTACTAGCAAGCGTCAGTCCAGTTTAAAGATTCGGCAAAAGTAGGTCAAGACGCCAATGAAGGGAAATTCATGAATGTGGTTGTGTTTATAATGTAAGCAGAGAAAAATTCCAGCAGCACTGGATTAAGACTAGTAAAATTTGTTTTGGAAAACCCCTTTTTCGTCTCAATGATCCTAATATTTCTATTCAATCAGTTTCGTTCTACTTGTACTGTAGGAATAATTTGATGTAATTATCCATTTGTCATAGCATACTATGTGTTTCCTTATCAAATTTAAATTATCAGCTCGTTTGATCGGACGTGAAATAAGTTAACTTGACAAGGCAGATTTTTATAATTGAAGGCAATATTTATAGATGAAACGAAAATTAGATGGGTTTGAAACATGCAATATCATAAAGCTACATATCTTGGGCACGAAAGAGCACAGAAAGCTCAGATGAAATTATTTGATTATACTGGATTTGCATTTCTTACGTATACTGTTAAGCAAGTCAATCGCAATTTTGAGCCTGTAGGAGAAGAAATGTTCGCTGGAAAGGCAGTAAAGAAAAATGAGGCAATACTATTTATTTGTGATAAAGACGGGTATGCAAAGGCACAGTCAAAACCAATGCCCGTACACGAAGGCGAGGAATTATACCAAAAGATGGTAGCTGATGGCATTTTAGAGTTTATAGGTACAATTAAGGCTGTCGCTTGAGTGAAACTCATTTTTGTGAATGATTAGCAATTATCTCGGTCCCTATGGTATATCCATCGCTGAGAATTGCTCTCCTGATATTTTGTACGTTAGAGCGGATAACTGCCGTAGAAATGCCTGAACGTTCTATTACCTTGAGCGCCACTATATCGAGCAGCTCATACGTTCCAGCCATTGAATTTTCATTCCCTAGGATTTTCATACACTCATTGATCGTGATCCTCTTGAACAATTTTGCATTTTCATTAATTTTGGGATCTGAATCATAAATTCCATCTACGTCAGTGGCATTCAGAAACCTATTCGCCTTCACAGTTTCTGCTATAAGAGCTGAAGTAGCGTTTGTACTCTGTCCAGGGTGCAAACCACCTGTGACCACTATTTTACCACTTGATGCTGCGATAGCAACTTCTTCTAAATTTCTTGGAACTTGAGGGAAGGCATGATCTCCTAGTGCGACCATTACTAGTTTGGCATTTAAGCGCGATACTTCGATCCCTATAGTATCTAGGTTTGCCTCATCTGCTCCGAGGCCTCTGGCGACTTTAATGTAGTTTCGAGCAGTGATTCCTCCTCCGGCAACTACTATCGGCTGATACTTGTCACTGACATCTGATAACATTCGAGCATAGTTCGAAAGTGAATCCTTGACATTGACGTCGTCGACGCTGAAGTTGCTACCGCTCAATTTTATAACTATCCGCTTCTTACTGAAATCCATGCTATCCATCTTCCGTTATTCCGTGCTTTCGTGATGCCGAAAAATTTTCTACCCCAAGAATTTTGAGCGCAGATTGTCTAACAATTTCCCTGTTTTTGGAGGTAGTATATATCCTAAGAACATCGAAAACGCCAGTTATAGAATCAATAAGGGGAATTTCTGAAACGGGAGTTTCGTAGGCGTCTGTCTTATCTATTAACATAATAGTTCTTATTTCATCTTTAGTTGGTGTAAGAGGCATAGATGAAGCCCTGGATTTATCCACAAACACTGATCTATCTTGTACCATTGCATTGTCTGAAATTTGCAATGCCAGCTGATTCAGAGACTCTCTGCCTATCTTTCTATAAAAGTCGTTGTTTTTATGTATGAATCTTTCATAAACGCACTTCAACAACTTTCTGTTTCTGAAATCACTTACTAACTGTACTGCCATCTCATTTAAGTCGCCTAGAGAATCTATCTTCTCAAGAGTTGAGTCATCTGTTAACTTTAAATAATCTTCTATATGCCGACCGGTAAGGTTCAGATGTTCGTCAGCTAGTTTCATGGCTTGAAGAAGCATAACTTCTGCAGATCTAACCGTTTTATGAAAATACACTGCTTTGAACATTTCGTATCTTGAGATCAACATGGATTCGAATGAATAAAGTGCAGACCTGTTAAGGGCAAGGTGTGCATTAGAGACAACTTCGAATGAACTTATTAGTCTGTGATAATCTATTTTGCCATATTCTGCCCCGGTAAATAGTCCGTCTCTAGGTAAGTAATCCATAATATCTGCTGAGAGTGCCCCAGCAATTATTTCATTTAGAAATTTTATTTTTGACTCACCAAAGGATAACTGACAGACGATATTTGATTTGTACCCATACCTCTCGAGGATATCGCTAATCTCTGTTTTAGATATAATTTCCTTGCCCAAGTCTTCATGAGTCCATTTAGATTTAGTCTCCAAGATTTCTTCAAATAAATGCGAAAATGGTCCGTGCCCCACGTCATGAAGTAATGCAGCCAATCGTAGCTCTTGAACATTCTCTTCCGTGTTCAAATATGCCTTCCTCAATAGTGTTTCCCCTGCGTAGCCTGCAATATGCATCGTGCCAATTGAGTGTTCAAATCTAGAATGATGTGCACTAGGGTACACTAAGTGTGCGCCAGATAGTTGTTTTATTCTCCTGAGACGCTGCAAAATGGTAGTATCTAAAAGTTCTCTCTCGATGTCAGTGAAAGGGATGTTTCGATGAACTGGGTCTGTAATCTCACCAACAAATTTCATAATTCTTTATGGCCATTGAATGAAACTGAAAATTGTGCCATGTAGTTTAAATGCTTTGGTCTATCAAGCTGTTTCTACTAATACGATAATTCCACTTATTTGATTGATTTATTATGCATGTTGTATGCACGCCGCCGTTAGGGATAGGTCTGCAAGGCCGAACAATGAGATTGGCTGTGAGTGAATCCTTTTTGAATTATGCAAAGAATAATTTTGACATTTCATCAAAGTTATCATTAACTGAACGTAAAGCTCAAATTATTTTCTCATTTTTGAGAAGATTTAGAATATCTTGATGCACTAGCTCTTTGCTATTATCACCGTTGATGATTTTCCAACTGAACCTCTCGGCAAGTTTGCTATAATTTTTGTTCACATCCAACAATAATTTCTCATTTCTTTCAAATAAGTCTAACTTCTCCGCGCGTAGCGATGTTGTAGATGGGCTAACATCTAGTACTATGGCTATGTCTTCTTTAGGCAATCCTTTATCCAAATTTATCAGCCATTCAATATTCAGACCATTAGATATGCCGTAGACAAGGTTTGACTGATAATATCTATTGATTACAACTACCGTACCAGTCTTTACCAAGCTTTCTATTTCTCTTTTCCTTTCCCACCTGTTAGCTGACATTAACATATGCTTTAGTTCATTTGAATAGTCTCGCTTACCTTCTAAGAATGCACTTATCTCGATACCAATTGGTGTAGAGTAATCAGGGAAATCCATCACAACGCTTATCCTTCCGGATCTCCTTAAAGATTCGACCAATAATTTGGACTGGGTCATTTTTCCTGCTTTGTCTGGACCCTCTAAAGCTATTATCTTGCCCTTTCTCAATAGCTAGGTTAGAGCTACGTAGCTCTAATAAAAATATGCTAAAATCCTTTCGCTCAATCTAGATTCAACGAGATGAGGATACCTATTCTAATAGCTTTTTTTGTCTCTTCTATCCAACGTTCGTGCTAACATCTATCTTGCATTACATAATAGCCAAAACTACATTACATTTTGCATATTTTATACTCCTGGTAAGGGGGTCTGAAGTACTTTGACTAATCTGCATGGCTATTTATGAGCCTAGATACATTTCATCTTTATTCACGATGCCTTCGAGAATAAGAATAACTTAGAAACTCAGTTAATCATGTTAGCATGCTACGAAGCTTCTACTTTTTCCCTTTTCTTAAATACAAGCAAAGCAACGATAAGGCCCCCTACCCCAACGGACATAACTAAGGGTAAATAATAAATGGGAGAATCAGAAGGCTTTCCCCAAAACGTTTGAAACGACAAACTGCCAGAATATGTATTCAGGGGAGAATTCGTGTCTTCCTTTCCATAAACCGATACGGAGCCTAAAGTAAAACCGTTGACGGATAATCTGTCTATAAGAACTTTTACGCCACTGTTAATTGATAAGCCTTGATTGCTATCATAGCCAATGTTAATGAAGTTAGCAGGTGACCATCCATCAATACCACTTTTGTCATATAATCTGATATAGCCTGATTCTACCTCGTTTACAGCGGCCCAAAATCGATAGGATGCAGAGCTACCATACATTGCGATTTCGATGAATTTCTGACTCGGTTGAGGCTCCTGCAACTTTATTACAACTTTTGCATCTGGTCTGGATGCATACGATAAGTTGTTCTGTATATTCAAAATCCAGCTTTCAGTGATTGGATTCTTAAATGTATAAGTAAACGGGTGAGTCCGATCATTGTTGGAAGCTGTATAAGGAATATTGAACCTAATGGAATGTAATGTATTTATTGTCTGGGGTCTATTCTGCGTTAAACTAGAAGGTTTAGTGTTTTGAGCATTTATGGATAGTACTACCGTGGTCATCATCAAGGGTACAATTGCCATCAAAAGTAGTGCAGACAACCAATACCTGAGTTTCATACCGATGATTAACGACAATTAGGTCTAGTTGTAATATAAAGTATGGTTCGGGTTCAATGATTTACCAAATTCACTTTAGGAATGTCATAATTCTGTTCATGTAGGCTATGTAAAAACTTTGAAAACTGCAATATGAATCAAACTTACCTGCTCGCAGTCAAACTATAAAGGGGTAATAGGGGAACGCACAAAATGATGGGTCTCCTCTAGTCAATAAAGAGGATAAAAACCCATGTAAAATTTATAGACAAAAATTATAACAGTTACCTATATTTCTCGCTGACAAAAAAAGAGAGATTTGGAGGCTGTAGGGAGAGTTAACCCTCTTCCCAGCCCTTTGTGAACACTGCATTCTTTTTCAAAGGAATAGGCTGACCAGGAGTGTAATCCATTGGTCTCATCCAGAAGATAGCTTTAGTGGGGCAAACTCCTATGCATGCTCCATCAGATATGCATCTTTCTGGGTAAAAGACAAACGCCTTACCTCTTTTCCATCCTTCCACAGGTTTTACTCTCAACACGTCTGGACCAAGAGCTGTACAAATCTCAACACAGAGGGCACAGCCAATACAGTGCTGTTCGCTAATATCCGGAATTATTGCGACTGGCATCTAATTCACTTATCTTCAAGATATACCGAAACTATTTAAATGCTATGCCATTCTTATAACAGTGATATAAAAATTCAGGTTTTGCCAAGACTGTGACTGTGAAACCACAGACTTGTAATCGTTTCAAAACCGACATGACTGGTTACTATCGGAAAGAGCACGCTAGATCGCACATGAAATTATGCGATAAACAAATGATTTCATTACTTCAAAATGTTGCTGTATTTGTTATTATTGCAGTAAACACTTAGTTGTGGCTTAGTGCTGAAATAAAAACTTAATCGTTCCACACTACCTAGGAAGGTGTCAATCTTTATGGTTGCTGTTGTCAACAGCTCGCTTCTGTTTGCAATCGGTGATTTCCTTCAATCTTCATCCTGATAACCTGTTCTCGAATAAAAATATTAACATTTCTTTAGCTCGAAACTGGCAAGGATGGGCATAGATGATTTATCAGTAGTGTAGATCAATCAACTTCAACTAAGCTAGATAAGGTTTGTTCACACGCACCTATAATATTGTTGTAATCCAAACATGGTGTTTTGTTGTTCTGATTGTCATAGTATGTCTAGAAATCTTCCATGTCCTTAAAGCACTCCAACAACTTTTAGTCCAAATTACAAGATTTTATATAAAGAAGGACGGTAACCAAAAGAACCGATAATGAGAAGATATGGTAAAGATACTAATTGTTCTAATATGATATTTACTAACTAATTAGTAGAAAGTTATTACTAAATATGAGATAAAATTCTCACGTCGACAATCGCATCTAATTTAATCACTTG
>JAICVW010000517.1 GCA_025935105.1 Nitrososphaeraceae archaeon | reverse complement strand
CGATCATGCTTCTGATATAGTCTCAGGACTGGTAAATTTCAGAATAATGCGAACTTGTAGTAGGTTAATTTAACAGAATAGGTCTGCTCTGAACCATTATAAAGAGATTTTATTTCATAATTACGCAAGACGTCTATTGAATGTTGTGCGAATTATCGATCTCACACTTGAAATATCACCAAAGAGCAGAGTTTTTCCTGGATATCCTCAGCCCACGTTTATCAAATGGTCAAAATTTGATGTGCACGGGTATGACTCTGAGCTGGTGTTTCTAAGTACCCATACTGGAACTCATATTGACTCCCCGTCTCATTTTTCTGTCGAGGGTAAGAGCATCGATCAGATTGATGCTGACAGATTTGTTTGCAAGGATGCTCTATTGTTGCGAAGTAGAAAAGGACCAGATGAAAGTATTACTCGTCAAGATATCTTAGACGCAGGCCTCAATATCAAACCCAACGACACTTTAGTAATTGATACAGGCTGGCAAACAGCCTACGCGAATGGGGATAGAAAAAGGGACGGAGAATACATTATTAACAATCCTGGTCTCGGAGAAGATGCATCACAGTTTCTTCTGGAGAAAAAAATAAATGCAGTCGCTATAGATACTCCCAGCATAGATTTAGGTGAAGATAGTGTGCTTGCGTCTCATAAGCGACTGCTGTCGAACGATATTCTAGTAATTGAGAACCTGTGTAATCTAGAAAGTATAGATACAGGAAGGCCCTTCACTTTTGTGTTTACTCCTCTCAAACTAAAGGGCGCAACAGGCTCACCTTTGCGCGCAATCGCAATCTTAGAATGATTTTAAGGAAAATCGCTGTTAAATGTATATGTGTGGTTTTATCCGATTTATGAGCTCAAGTAGTGTAATAGCTCGAGAATTTCCCGATTAAGTGGTCTGGATTAGATTTGTTCCATTGAACCGATATCCAGTGAAAAGATATAAACAAATGAAATTGGATGTTGCATTTTTGTCGATCAAGATTAAGCAACTACCAATTTAAGATCTGGATTCTGGGTGTGGAGATAGTTAGTACCAACCGATTAAAGGGGCATAGCCAATGTTAATCATATCTTGTGGGTCCACTATAATTTCCTGACTAACCTGAAAATTCCCAACCCCAGTATAATATAGCCTATGATGACTATAGCCAAAAATGATGCTTGTATACCAGGAAGTCCACCCTTGGCCATTGATGCAGCTCCTAGGACTGAGGTTCCGGTTATTGCACCACCCGCTATTAACAAATAGGTGCTGATCTTCGACTTTTGGCCTAAACCCACACCAAAAGAAGCGAAGAATAAGATGATTGAAGAGGCTCCGAATAACATGCCACGTAATGTTGCACTTAATGGCAAGAAGCCTTGTTTCCCTTGTCCTACAGCGGCATCTGCGATGTAAATCAACACTAGGGCCATAGCGACAATTACTAGCGCCTCAGAGATTCGCCGTCTTTGAAGATGTTTTTGAGGGTACATTCTGACAGCTGCATATACTGTCCCCCTTTATTTATCGTAGCATGAAAGGCATTTTGGTTATATCATTTCCAATGACAACCGTAAAAGTGTGATCATTTATACACTCTACAAGGGCAAGCTGAGGCAAACCTCGCTTAGCACATGATGATAAATTTCTAATTGTGCGTTACAGATACTAGATTTTTCAAATCTTGAGCGATATAAAACAATTCTTAGCTGAATTTCGTGTAATGAGCAAATATATTAAATATATTTATTATTTAAATTTAAAATCGAGAAACAAGGATTTCGAAATTATAGTAGAGTAAAGTAGAGCGAATTTACTCTCTTTAGCTGTTTAGCCATGAACCCTTATAATACATATGGCAGGCTTCACTTGGCAGGACGGTAAATACTTCACATAAATTGATTCCTATTTGCCAACTTTGCCATCGGAGATGAACCAATAAGGCTTGATCCAGTATTCTGTTAACAACATTGAAGTGTAGTCGTTAAAGTCTTTGTATATTCTAAGCCAATTGTACAGCGTTTTCTGCCAGAATGTAACCAGGCTGAAAATTGAATCATGATAATCCGCTTTTCGGATCTCAAAAAAAGAATCCCATTCTCTTGATTCATTTATAGAGAGAATTGTTTGTTGAATTGAACCAAGATAATCCTGTGCATTTGAATTTGCGAAAATTACAGGTCGAAAATTTCTAGTTCTGAAGCTAGGCTGCTCATTTATCCTGACGACAGAAATAGCCTTTTTGTAATCGTCATCGAAAGTATTTTGAGTCTCTGATGATACACTAGGATGATGAAACCCCTCGAATTTGTCAGATGATTTATTCCCGACTAAGGCTGTTATAGATGATTCTTGTTCATTTCGAGAATATGCTTCTTTTTTGTACCTATTTAAATTTGATAGCTTTTTTAAATCCGCGATTCCGCTGATTTCTCTACCCCTTGTGGCTGCAGCATCAACATTGGTCGCATTTCTATGAGTCTTGGCGCGTGCTCTTCGCTTCCTTTCTGTCAACCTAGTGTCCAGCAAGCAAATTAGTAGTTATATAAGTTATTGTTTGATATATTACAGCAGTGATATAAGTTACAATACTAGTTAATTGAGACTGCTGATAATTAGTTTGTTTCTACCAGTTTAGCTCCATAATGTGTGTTTAATTGCTCTTCGTCGTATGTGCGTGTCATAATTTTGAATAAATAGTAATTTGATAGAGTAGTACAAACAACAGTACAATTCCAGATGTTTTCTGATATCCTTTTTACTGGTAAAGAATCTCAGATATCTTTATGCTCTAATAGTGGCTCACCCGATATCGTAAATCCTAGTTGAGTCGCAGAATCTATTCATTGCAGCCTGCTGCCAGACAGAGTTATAAGGCTCTGGATTCCATATGAATTTCGATTAGAGGAAACCTGCTTCTAATGAATGAAAAATTGTAGTCTGTTTCCAATCATATTTATCTAAGTCTGGACAACATTATCTAAGTATGGGCTAAACTAAGAAATTGATCTATACCCGAGATCATCCGTTCGATAATCATAACAATACTTTTATTTTCCATTCTTTGGTCGACTCCTTGATATTCATCTCTACCTATTCTGTTAAGATG
>JAICVW010000141.1 GCA_025935105.1 Nitrososphaeraceae archaeon | reverse complement strand
GGAGGAGATATAATTACAACATTATCTCCTCTAACTACTATCGTGCCAAGGTCATTGGATTGACCGCCATCAAGTATCTCAACTGATTCTTCTAGTAGCAAATTCATGTGCTGATCGAATCCATGAAGGTTTCCGCGTATAACCTTCCCGCCCTTTAATTTGATAAGCACCACTTTACCAAGACTTTCATCCAAAACTTTTACTGCCATGTCTACAGACAAGAATAATGTCTACCTACAGGTATGGCATATTGTAGGCATATATTAAAATTTCATTGCTGGGATAATTCTGAAATTAATTGGACAAGGCTGGTGACTATCTCTCTTAGCAGTCTATTACCCTTGATTTTGCTTGCGTTCCGGGGTTGGCCCCAAACTCCGTTGCCAGTCAATATTGGAAATGAACCAGGCATATTAGTCAAAGTCGAATATGCAATTCTGGACTTTAACAGCTTTCTGGAATTTGGCTCTGCCTTTTCCATGTTAACCAATTCAGGGCAAATGGCTAGCACTAAAGACGTCTCTACTTCTCCAGCATGGTCCAATTTCTTGTGCATTCCGTTCCAGTAATTAACCGTAAATACGTTGATATCAGAATGCTTAAATGTATTGAGATTCTGAGATATATACTGCAAGACACCAGTGTTTCCGTGATGTCCGTTTATGAATATGATTTCTCCTATCCCTTGAGAGGATAGTGAAATGCAAATCTCACACAACACTCTTGACAAGGTTGAGTTCTTTAGAGATACATTGAACATGGGCTGGTGTTCAAAGGATACTCCATATGGAATGACCGGCAAGACACAGCATCCAAGCTCATTAGCTACTAGTGTGGCAATTCGCTCAGAAATTAGAGAATCTGTGGATATTGGAAGGTGTGCGCCGTGCTGTTCAAGAGAGCCAATAGGCACTATAGCACGATTTATTTTCTTAGTTAGACTTCTGAATTTAGTATTGGTAATATTGTATATTTGAATCGCCATTTACTATCATTACCTATTAAATCATCTCTTTAAGTGCATTGCCGGCTATTGGCCGGCTTTGCTGCGTTCTTTGACTGTTTAACTAGTGCTGCATCTCTTAGACACTATTCATCAAGAACGTGTACTCTACCCCAATACACCTCCAACCTTCCATCAAGATATAACTTTGTAGCTTTAAGCAAAGTTTCTGCCTCCAAAGATTGTCCCTTCTGTCGTATTGTATCCAACGTATCTTGCTCCTTCACTTTAAAGGAATCCTGATATATGATCGGTCCTTGGTCCAGATCTTCTGTAACAAAGTGTGCGGTACACCCAACTATTTTTGCACCGCGTTCGTACGCCTGAATATAAGCATATGCACCGGGGAAGGCAGGCAAAAGTGATGGATGGATGTTGATAATTCTGCGGGGGTAGCGCCATACAAAATTTGGGCTTAGTACGCGCATATATCGCGCCAGAATAATTAGGTCTACATCATATTTGTCGGCGAGTTTCAATATATTGGCTTCAGCAGATGGAGGGTCTTGCTTATCATCAATACTGTAGAATGGTATTCTTCTGGCTTTTGCCTGGCCTTCAAGCGTCCAGTCACTGCCTATGATTACTGGTATATTGCAGCTTATTAGGCCTTGCTCTTTGGCTTCAAGAAGCTTGGTTAAGCAATTTGCTTGTTTGCTTACTAAAATTGCTACATTTTTCAGTCGATTTGGATCATCATAATGCACCTTTATTTCCATCCGTAGCTTGTTTGATAAAGAACGCATTCCGCTATCAATTTCATTTCGATCAATCGTTTGATAAGACGCCTCAAGGTGCATCCCAAAGAGTCCTCTAACTACATTTTGGTTAACCTGCTCTATGTTCCCTCCAGTTTTAAAAATGAGATTCGTAATATCTGCAACTACTCCTCCTCGATCCTTTCCAACAACTGTAACTTCAATAAGTGTTCTAGGTGTAACCATGTATGTCTCCAGACTCGAATTTTCTTTCTCAAACAAACCTTTAAATTTCTAACTGCCCAAAAAAGTAACATTTGAAGCCAGGTTTCTGGAGCTGCTAATTATTGGGGTACAAATTGTTTTATGAAAATTTGATTAGGTCTTCAGAATAGCGCAGGACAATTGATACATGAAGCAGCGTGAGAAAAGTAACAAGCACTATGATTATAATAAGCCTATTGCCAGATGTGTCATTTGCTATACGATTTCTGGATGGCATTGTTCTGAATGTAATAATGATTTTTGTCAATCCCATTTTCAATCACACAAAGGTGAAAGTGGTTGTAGTTTTGATTGAATAGTGTATTAGTAATCTATAATTTACTTCTAAAATTTACTACTGGCGAAACGGCTTCTTGTATGTCAATCGATGCTTTAAGAGGTGCATAGTAGGCGGTCAAAAATGTATAAATCATATTATTGATCAATTGTTAGATCCGATTTCATCCTTATCAACAAACTAGTTAAGGCTGAAATTGGATGCGACTCAAAAATCATCAACCTTGTGGGAATAATTCATCTCGCATAGAGCCTTCAAGAAAATGCGGGGGGTGGGATTCGAACCCACGAATCCCTAAGAAACAGGGTTCTAGGAACTAGATTTAAAGCCTGCTCATTCTAAGCATCGCACTTCAAGTTTTAAGTCCTGCGCCGTTGGCCAGGCTTGGCAACCCCCGCACAATAACTTCACAAATAGCCAGCAATTTATCTATTATTCTGTCTGTAGCATAATGCTGACCATATATTATGATTAAAACTCAAACAGAGAGTCGATCATGTGAACGAGCCAAGCATTGATTACCGATGAAAACAAATTGAGTACTTTGCAGTTTACAGAACTAGTTGTCAATAATTGACTTAAGCTTTGGGATTAAGCTGGACATTGTCACCGGTTTTTTGATGAAGTGTTTTACGTCGATAGATGGCAAGACTTTGTTAAATTCTTCTTTTGTGATTTCGAATGCAGTTATAAATGCAATTTTCATAGAGGGATTCTTCTGTTTTATTCGTCGATATAACTCAAAACCATTCATTTTTGGCATTCTTATGTCTGTAAGGACTAGCTCATAATAATCAGCCGGATGACTGCAGAATGTGTCCAAAGCTGATTCACTGTCAAAGAATGCATCCACGTTGAAAGTAATCCCGTGATCGCCCGTTTCTAAATCCCTTTTGATAATCCGTAATATGTCCCTTTCATCATCGACAACCATTATCCTCCGAGACTGGCTTCCCTCGGATTGATTGTCGAGCATACATAGTTTCCAAAAAATCTCATATATATAACTATCATGGTTGGGATATAGTTAAATTTCCATTTTTCCTGCTGAAAAATGCAGTTACCAGTTGGCTATTTTTGTTATCAGCCGTTGAAAAATTCTACTTACTGTATTGCCAATTGTTCAAACACAAGAGCAAAGTTGTTACCAGGGTGATAGTATCATGTGTCTTCAGTCAATAATGCCAGGAAGAAGTAACAGCCGGCTTCTCGGCGAGGAAGCTACTGAAACTAGAAAAATTTTTACAGTAATAATAAATTATCCGCGCAGATATTCTCTTCGAATCTATGATTTCTGAAGCAAAGTTGTTTGGCACAAATGGTGTACGTGGAGTTTTTGGAAGGGATCTTACCATTGACCTTATTATTGATCTCTCGCGCGCCCTTGCCACTTTTTATAAGAATGGGCCAGTTGTCGTGGGACGTGACGGTAGAAACTCTAGTCAAATAGTTTCGCAAGTTGTCATTTCATCGTTGAACTCGGCGGGTCTGGATGTGGCTAATGCAGGCCTTATTCCAACTCCTTGCCTACAATTTGCCGCAAAAAGACTCGGCTACAAGGGAGGAATCATGATAACTGCGTCTCACAACCCCGGTGAATTCAATGGGATCAAACCATCAGCAGCTGACGGTGTAGAAATTTCGAGAGAAGACGAATCTACGGTCGAGTCAATCTATTTCTCAAAGCAATTTTCGAAATTAGACGGTACCGGTAGCGAGTTCCATGATGATCGTATAATAAGTTCATACCTTGATAATGTTATACAGCTCGTAGATATTGAGAAGATTCAAAGACGACGCTTTGTAATCGCCATAGATCCGGGCAATGGTGTACAGACGACTGTCGCGCCACTACTTGCTAAAAGATTAGGGTGCAGGGTCGTCACCGCAAATAGTACGATAGATGGCACTTTCCCAGCTAGGGGATCTGAGCCTTTGCTTAACAATCTGAACGTTCTTTCCTGTATTGTGAAGGGGACAAAAGCAGATGTTGGAGTCGCATATGACGGCGATGGAGACCGTAGTATTTTTTGCGATGAAAAAGGAATAATACATCCTGGAGATAAAACAGCTGCTAGTATCGTCGGACATCTATTAAGAAATAAACACTTAGCAGCCAATGTGGTATGTCCTGTAAATACCACTATGGCTGTTTCAAAGGTGGCCGAAGATGCTGGTTCAAAGGTTATTCACACCAAGGTCGGAAGTGTTGAAGTTTCAAGGGAGATGATCAGAACCAAATCAATTATTGGATTGGAAGAAAACGGCGGTTTCATGTACGGTAAACTAAATGAAGTCAGAGATGGTGTAATGACAACCGCCCTAGTCCTAGATATGATGGCCTACGAGGATCAAACATTGGCCACTTTACTCGATTCACTGCCAAATGTATTCCAGTACAAGACTAAATTCAGATGTGATAAATCTACTGCTTGCGAGGTGGTGCGCGTATGCATGGAACATGGGAGCTTCCTCAAACTTGAAACACTTGATGGTGCAAAGATATGGATTGATAGTGAAACCTGGGTGATGGTAAGACCAAGCGGTACAGAACCAATGGTTAGGATGTACGCAGAGTCAACTGATAAGTTGCTCTTGGATTCGAAAGTAAGACAATATGGAAGATTGATCGAATCCACGATCAAAAAGTGTCAGCCTTAAGAAAATAGACAACATTTTTAATACTCCTATGATCCTCATAGAAAAGATTAAGATGATCCCGATGGGTGATATTTAGGGCATGAGTAAGCCATATTATGTAAAATTTGAAACACCAAAAGACCTAGTTAATGCAGTTTATGAGGCAGTACGAACTGCCAAGCAGAGTGGTAAAGTCAGAAAGGGGACCAATGAGACTACGAAGGCAATTGAACGCGGGAGCAGTAGGTTGGTCGTAATAGCGGAGGATGTTGAACCGCCAGAAGTTGTTGCCCACTTGCCGATTCTATGTGAGGAAAGAAATGCTGCATATATATTTGTGCCAAGCAAGCAGCAACTTGGCGCGTCTTTAGGAATAGAAGTCGGATCTGCAGCCGCCACTATATTGGATGCAGGAGAAGGACAACATATTTTAGAGCAGGTGGTAAGTTCCATTGCATCCATTAAAACAAAAAAGGGCTAGTCAGTAGATGAGTAAAACATCTGAAGAAAAGGTCATTCCTGCTGAAGTAATTCAGATAGTCGGTAGAACGGGCATAGCCGGTGAGGTTATTCAGGTGAGGGTCAGAGTGTTGGAAGGAAAAGACAAGGGGCGAATATTGACTAGAAATGTTAAGGGTTCCATCAGGATGAATGATATCTTGATGTTAAGAGAGACTGAAAGGGAAGCTCGAAAAATAAAGTGATCAGTGTGATCGGTGAGTATGCAATATGAGCAAGAGCACGGCCTCAATTCGTGATTGCTTCTTCTGTGGTAAACACGTACCCACAGGACGTGGAACGATGCTTGTGAAGAACGATGGATCTATTCAATGGACATGCTCTAATAAATGTAAGAAGAACCTTCGCAAGTTAAAACGCGATCCGAGAAGATTCAAATGGACTGAAAAGTATGTGAAAGGCGGCATTAGAGTCAAAAAATGAAACTTTGATGACAGAACAAACTCTTATAGTTATCAAGCCGGACGGGGTAAAACGACATCTATGTGGTATGATACTGTCTCGATTTGAGCGAAAAGGATTTGAGTTAAATGATATCAAGTCTTTTCATTTTACGTCGCAGAAAGCTAGAGAGTTCTACGCTCCTCACACAGATAAGGCATTTTTTGATGATCTGGTGACATTCATTACCTCTGGTATGGTCGTAGCCTGTATTTTGAATGGACCAAACGCCGTTAATACAGTAAGGTTGATGATAGGTGCAACTAGATCCTTTGAGAGTGCACCAGGAACAATTCGAGGTGACCTCGGACTTGGTATCACCGATAACGTTATCCACGCTTCTGATTCATATGAAAGCTTCATAAAAGAGTCAAGAGTCATTTTTGACTTGTAATATTTAAGTGAAGTTCAGGCAACCAGTTGTAGTGGTATTAGGACATGTAGATTCAGGAAAGACCTCTCTACTTGATAGGATACGAGGAACTGCCGTCCAAGCTCGAGAGGTAGGTGGCATTACCCAGCATATTGGTGCAAGCTTCTTTCCTATCGAGACTATAAGGGAAATAACTGGTCGATTATATCAGCGGCTCGAAAAGTCTGAGACCCAAATACCAGGTTTGTTGATGATCGATACTCCAGGCCACGAAGTTTTCGCTAACTTGAGAATGCGTGGAGGATCAGCAGCAGACCTTGCTATTGTGGTCGTTGATGCTAATAAAGGGGTTGAACCTCAAACTACAGAAAGTATAGGCATACTTACCAATAGAAAGGTT
The DNA here is from genome assembly GCA_025935105.1 of Nitrososphaeraceae archaeon. GTDB lineage: Archaea > Thermoproteota > Nitrososphaeria > Nitrososphaerales > Nitrososphaeraceae > Nitrosopolaris. The sequence goes on along the minus strand of JAICVW010000141.1, from coordinate 188 downwards.
CCTTTCTTAGTAGCTCTTAATAAGGTGGACGCGATACCAGGATGGAAAAAAGGCACTCAAACAAGCAGTAAGGTGTCGCTGATTTCCGATGAAATTAAGGTCCAAGATGCCTTCGTATCTGAACTGCTGGACGAAAAAATATATGATGTAGTCGGATCACTTTCGAGATTAGGCTACAACTCTGAAGC
>JAICVW010000547.1 GCA_025935105.1 Nitrososphaeraceae archaeon | reverse complement strand
ATTTACGCAAGTTTTTTAATTATTTGATCTCTTATTTAGAAGGAAATATTCCAGGTTTTGAGTCGACAACTACGAACACTTACGTGGAAGAGGTAAAAAGGGTGATAATATAGAATAAAGAAGGAATAGATGAACCTGCTGAAAGAAAGTCAAATAATGAAGATACACTAGCTAACTGGGATAGGTGAATTATTTACAGTTGCAGCGTATATTATGTTCCGTATAATAGTGCCGTATGAGCAGAATCTATCATTCCATAATGTTATTATGAACTATCATACTATACCATATGTAATAATTCTCGAATAAATACTAGTACTAGTTTCCATATACGGTTTTAATGGCCTCAGAGTAATTCTTGAATTACGTCAGAACACGAAATGGTGAGAACGCAGTATCCGTCCTTCGAAATCCTTGACGGGTTTAGTAGTAACAATCAGGATTATGTCTTACATAAATTAAAGCATTTCAAAATACGTATGTGCAACAACAACTCCACGGTCAAAGCAGATAATAAACACCATGAATATTTATCTACAACTAATAAAATTACGCTATCTTTAGACTATGTTTATGAAATGTTTGAAAAGAACGTACCCGATCAGACGTATTTAACATGGGCTTTAGTAGATCCCTTGATAATATATTGGTCAACTCTAACAAGAATGACTTCGCCAGAACGAACTGGGGATGCGGTAACGTTTTTCTTATCGAGCATTTATGGTTGGTTAGATGTACTACCTATACCATCTTCATTTGCTCGTATTGATGAAGAAAGCCTACGAAAGGATCTCCTATACTTGGCTAAAAACATATTTACGATTCAATCCTTAAGGAGGAAGTTCGGAACACGACTGCTTGACATTTATAAAGGAAAGTCTCATTTGATCTGCAAGATATTTTACTAGAATTTGATTATCTTCCATAATAAGGCGAATTAAGCCGGACACGAATTAGTTCTACACAATGATCCCACTGCTATAGTCCTTAACCTAATTTCCTATTTCTTTTCTAGTTTTGATGGAAATCATTATTCTCTCTATTAATGAGGGACTTGTTCTTGGTATATTGCCGCACGACAGCTCTCTGGCAAAAATATGTAAAGTGTCTGATGAGTATTGTCAAATGTTAATGTATGCGCTCCTTCTTCTGTGTGAACTTCATGGATTAGAGTCATCGTTTTTGTATCTATTACATCTACAACACCAGGTCTTGCAATAGCACAATAAAGGTGGTGCCGCAATGAATTATACCAAATTACGTCAGGCTCCCCTGCGATTGAAACAAGTCGAGTTTCACGAGGTGAATCTTTTAGATCTAATTCAGCAATAGCTCCGCCATCACATGCAACAAAGGCTAGACTAGCCTCCTCGTCGATATCTAATCCGTGTGGACCTGGAATGGAAACTGGCAACTTTGCTATTTGAGATGTTGGTGAATGGGCCTTTAGCATAACCACACTTGCTGATTCACGTATATTCACCAAAAATTGATCTCTACTTCGGTCATACATGCACCAGCGTGGCCTTCCGAGTAGCTTTGCAGTTGATAGGGTTTTTCCATCGACAGGATCAATCAAACGTGCTTGGAAGTCCTTGACATCAGCTACAAGTAGTTGTTTGCGATGACTATCCCACGCCAATCCGTTTGGTTTTGGACCTACTTCAATTTCTTTTATCATGGCACAAGAAATAGGATCTATCACTAGAACCTTGCCAGAACCTCTAGCAGCAGCAAAAACAAGATTTTGTTCCTGTGCACAAAGAACTCCACTAGCTTCTGGGCAGTTAAAAATGGTTTTGATATGAGCTGTTAAATTACCATCGAGTACTTCGATACTCCCTGCTGCAGTATGAGCAACAAATATGCGGCCGCTAGATTTATGCACATCACCATGGTCAAATCCTCCCCTTACTGCTCCTTCTTCACCTTGTGAGTGAGGCGGTAAGTCCACAAATCGATTAAACTTCAGAGTCAAGAGCAATTATCTCCTAATAAAAGTAAAGTAAAAGTCAGAATCAGAATCATATACTCTCAGTTCACTTCATAATAGCTATGAGACCATATTGTGGTACGTCTGGTACTGGACTTCGGTTCGTTTCGGTTTCGTTTTGTTGCTTTTGTTTCATTACTGGCTGGTATCCAGCTTCTGTTGATATTGCTTCCGAACCCTCAATGGTTGTCAGGCCAACAACAAGTGCTGCTACACCCGCACCCATCACTACAAAAAAAATAATAGTTCTCGTAACTTTCACAAGCCAGAGTTCTACGTACTATTTTAATTATCTTCAGGTGCATCCAGCTAAACGATGCATCATTAGGCCCACTGTCTAGGCTTGACGGAGTGCATAGATATAATACTTAGGGATAGCTTGGTTGCTATTTCATTTTCCTAGATCATTTTCGTTCTTTGTATTACTAATCAGAATATTGACTTAAGTTTAATACCCTTGTATCTTCATTTGCCGGAATTGTGGAAACATAAGTCAATTGTCATAACAAATGTCATTTTAGCATCATGTCGTGGGCTATAACTATACAGAAATCTGGCTTATATAATAAACAATGGTGACATTCGTTTGGACACTTCACTTAGTATTCAAGTTTTTGGTGCATCTGTCTAAAGAATCATAATCTATCTAAAGCTGTTCTATCAAAAGTATACATTAGATATCATATAAACACATTGTAATAAGCAAAGTAGTTTAACCCAAATTTATCCTCTCTTGATAAGAGATGGACTCTAAAATATGGTCTCGTATCCTACCAAAACTAGTCCTATGCGACGGGTGGATTATTTAATTATATATTAGCGTCGTACACATCCTTCTGCTAAGGGGTCTGTTTTGTTCGCGCTAAACGATATTTTTCTCTCTGCCTTGCTCTCTTCAATAGTGGTAATCGCTGGTCT
>JAICVW010000714.1 GCA_025935105.1 Nitrososphaeraceae archaeon | reverse complement strand
GCATACTACGATTGTTGGCTTTTTTGTCTAGGGCTCTAAATAACTGGTTTAATATTTGTTTAACTATTAAGTATGTTATGTTGTGCAAATTAATAATATCTGACATACAACAGGCTACTGGTTGTGGTTTTGTACACTCCCGAACAGTAGTCTTTTTATTTTATCATACTCGTAAGATGTCAGTACAACCTCAGGCCATGTGCCTCTAGAGAGGGAACAACTACCACATATGGCCATACACATCCAGAAGCCAGACATACATACTACAGCTGGTCTATCTTGACGTTAGCCAAGACCAGCTCAAAATACAGAAAGATTTCACATATTTGAAATGTCTTTTGATTAAAGGCATATCTCTGACCATTGGCCGTGAGTATTTTAGCCTGGTACCCTTCGCAATGGTTTCTGCAGATCACCTCCCTTATATGCTCAATCTATGATAATAATGTGCTAACTTTATCTATTTCTAATTAAACATTTATCATTTATAATCTATAAGATGATCTAAGAGGTAAGGATGGATAATAATCACTTATAGGCATGCCATCAGCTTTTCTTCTTCTCAACTGTATAAACATAATCTCTGTATTCATAAAGCCGAAGTTCTTGCCTTTTAGATTCCACTGATCCTGGACGGACTTTTCTTATTTGTTCAATTGCTCCTCCTGCACTCAGATGTTGTACTTTGATAAGATATGCTGCCAGCATAGTGCCAGTTCTACCTTTACCACCTGAGCAATGTACTGCCACTCCCGCTATTCTTTGTAGTAGTGGCGATATTCCGATTAACCCATTTTGAAGAGAGAGGCTTTTCTCGTACAGTAACTATGGTTTGTATCCCTTGCTTAAGCAGCCATCTATATTGAAAGTAAGAGGAACATCGCTCCCAGCTAGTCTTCGATCTATTAGCCAGCTGAATCTTGTTGGCTTTCTAAATATTATACCATATATCCACCTAAATGCATTAGTGATTTTTAGCATTTGAGTAACTCACTTTTCAAGTAGGATATTCCGTGTAACGATTTCAGGGCCCATACTTGGAGTGGGTAATAGTAGGTTTGATGCGAAGTAAAGGTATATTGTTGTCTGTTTATTGACATAGGCGTGCATTCTACCTCTCAAACTATGGAGCATTATCATTCATAATACTTTCATCCCATAAGCCATTCTTATAGAACCAGGATACAACCGTTAAATAAGATTTTACCCGTAAGGATAATATGAGTTTGGATATGTTTGCAAACACGTTCTCTCAGAGAAGTGGAATCAAACAATCCATGATGAGCACTATTATCAGCTCTATAATTGGACATTTAACACAGCAAGGCTCACCAAATTCGCTAATGGCAGGAGGCGGTGGTGGTATAAGCCAGTTGATAGTCTGTTCTTTCCGGTATAAGCCAGTTGAGTCCTGATCATGCGCTTGTACAATGAGTACGACAAGATACTGGTATCCAGGATTCACAGCAAGCTACACAATACACACAACAGGCAGTAGACCTGATGAATGAACATGCCAGTAGTAACCCACAAGGTATACAATCACTATTCGGTAACTTTATGGGTGGAGCTGGAGGTCAGAATCAAGGTGACAACATCTTAGGTAACGTACTATAATTTATTCAGCAAAGATCATTTTTAAAAATTTAGACGATACAGATAACTTAATGAAACATACAGAAGCAATGTAATCTGTGTACCACGGACTGATTATGATATTATTAT
>JAICVW010000242.1 GCA_025935105.1 Nitrososphaeraceae archaeon | reverse complement strand
AGAATTGGAATAGATTTGGGCGAGAACGTGGTAGTTCAATACGGTTGGGAAATTATTCGAATGGGAGGGAAAATTTTGTCCAAAAAACCACAGCTCGACATACTCGGTTATACTATGAGCATAGCCACCAAGATGACTGCGTTTGCTAGACACAACCAAATCATCATTGGTCAATTGGTATACGAGGTATTGGAAGACAAGCATAAATCTAACTTCAAGCGATTACCGTTAGATCCGTCGATTTGGAATTATTCCAGTAGTAATACAGGAGATATTTACCCACTCTATGTAAGTTTGTAAGAGAAAGTGACAATCAAATCAAGCTTGCATCTAATCCATGGTTGAAGATTTTAGCTATCCACACAAAAAACACATGTCTCCGAATTTTTATCTTCATAAAGCCCTTCCTAAGCCTTGGCGTAATATCCGGTCTTCCTTTCGTAAATTTGTCCGTTCTGAGTGGCTTTTCTTAGATAAGCACGTGCATCTTCATCTGTAAACTTGCCTGTCTTAATGAGCTCATCAATAAAATTTCTTTCCTCTACGTCGTTCTTATCTTGTCCAGATAAGGAATTAAATACCTCCATGAACACCTTCAACTTCGAAACCTCGCTGTGTGGCTTACCATGTAGTACGCCTAGGTCGATTCTTCCCGTATTTACATCAACACCGGCAGTTTCTAGCATTCTTTGCACGAGATAGATCGCGCGCTCAGCATCTTCGACGTCCACCTTATCCTTTAACAGGAGTCTTGCCCTTGCTGTTGAAAGTCGAATAAGACCTTCGAGTTGTCTAGGTGTAACGGTTATCATGCCTTCGGAGTCAACGCTTCTCATTTTCATATAATAATTCTTAATAATGTCTATAGCGTCCACTGTCAAACGTGGTTCGATCTGTTTTGAGAATGCTAGGTATTTACTGAATAGATCTATATCAATTGCCGGTTGAGCTGAACGTCCAGATTCACGATGAAGTTCTAAAATATGATTTGCAACTCTACTATCTTTTTCCTTTTCTGGATTATCTCTCACAACGTAAATAATATCAAATCGAGTTAAGAGCGGTACTGGCAGATTTACATTTTCTGTTATGTTTTTGTAGGGATCATATTTACCATAAAGTGGATTGGCCGCAGACAAAATGGAAGTTCGTGCATTTAGAGTAGCAACAATCCCCCCTTTTGCAACAGAGCAGGTCTGTTGTTCCATTACTTCGTGCAAAGCAGATCGATCCTCTGGTTTAATCTTGTCGAACTCGTCAATACATACCAAGCCCTGATCTCCCAATACAACAGCCCCGGCTTCTAACATCATTATTCCAGACTTGTCACGAATCACTGCAGCTGTGAGACCAGCGGCAGTTGTTCCTCGTCCAGAGGTGTATAGTCCCCTTGGGGCGATTTTAGCAGCGAATTTAAGCATTTCTGATTTCGCAGTACCTGGATCGCCGATTAAAAAGACATTTAGATCTCCTCTGCGAGTAGATCCATCTTCCAGCTTCTTTGTCACTGATCCTACTATTAGGAGCAAAATTGCCTCCTTGATAACCTCGTGTCCGTATACGTGCGGAGCAAATGATGCGATAAGTTTGTCATAAGCGTCAGACTTGTTTGCGATAGACAGAATTTGCCTTTCGTCATCGGCGCTTATTGTTATTCTTTCTATTGTTCGCATCTCCTTGGATCCAGCGCGTCCTCCCAAATATTCAATATTATTACCTTCCATTCGTAATCGAAAGAGCGCAGTCTTTATTTGGGGTGAAACTTGCTCCTGCTCAATTCTAACTATCCCTGTTAGCATAATCCTGTCCCCCGGACGACATTGATCAACAAGGTCACCCATAACAGTCACTTCTACGTAATGAGGAAGCTGACCGGCTGGTAGGTCCTCAGGCAATTCTTGAAGTCTCACCATTTGAAAATCATTAAATACACTACTTTCAGGATCCATTTCCAGCTCCTTTTCAGAGCAATTTCCGCACCTCGATGCTCTTTTTAGTACTAATCCCTTCATTTGTGACTCTGTGATTGCATCGCAATTCAGGCAACGATACCCGATCTTCTTTGCAAGTGGTTTGACCTCTGACGATCTGACAACCATTCCTGAAACCCCAATTAACTTGTCAATTACTTCCGCATTTATATCCCTCAAACCCTTCTGTACTGTATAGTTTCCTATTCGCGTCTTGATTGTGTCGTGGACTGCCTTGGCATAATCTGGGTGAATCTCGGTAAGAATTGATAGCACAGCATTGTTAAACGCCTCCAACATTTCGTCAGGATTATGGATGATTTGCTTCGCAAGTTCTGGCTTGAATGTATCAAAATCAATATAGTCAATAACTAGAGAAGTTGAGTTAAGTGCCATCATGTGGTTAATGCTCTCAAAATACTTGTATTTTCCATCATTATCTTTATAGGCACGTAAAAATTCCTCCATGCTGTTTGATAAAGCAGCTAACGTCTGTTGTTCAGACAAACCTGAGCACCCTCTGCTTAAAAGCCGAAGAAGAATTGTGAACCAAAAAATAAAGTTGAAGTTCTTCGGAGGAAAGTTTTTCTCTCAACTCTGTAGATAGTGGCGAGGCAGCTGCCAGTTTTACAATCTTTTCCAGGCGTGATGCAATGAATGAGTTCATTGAAACTATTAAATTCTCCCTCTCTTTATCGCCTAAGCTTTCGAGATAGTCATTAACCCTTATGTAGAAATCATGGTCTATACCTGACAAGTCATGAGGTTTAGCTATTCTTTCTCGATTGAGCGCTCTAGAAATGTATGCTGAAATATGGTTATCAGGAATTTCAATCGAACCTTCTTTTTTCAATATTCTTGCAAGCCACCTGGGAATAGACGATATATCTCCTTCCTTAGCGTCGATATTAATTCCAGCCAATGATATACTAATGTCTCGCTTATATGACACCCTAACTGGCTCTATCAAATATTGTAAATGAGAGGATCCTTGATTGATTTTGATTTCTCTATCTAATTGGTCATTAATCAATCTGATAATTTAGTATACTGGCTCACGTTATATCTTTTGTTCAGATAGCTTTTATTAAGTTTCTAGTGAAACCTCGAAGGTTAATTTAGTTAGATTATTATGATATCATACTAGGAGGTACCTTGATCTCACATTGTCAAACAATGAGAAAAATCTCTCAAACTTGATGTGGGTAGAGAAATATCGTCCTTCGACCTTGAATGACGTCATAAATCAAACCGAGATTGTTAAAGCTTTGCATAAGCTTATTGATCTCCCGTCAGAACTACCTCACTTATTATTTGCAGGGCCGCCCGGTGTTGGAAAGACTACAGTCGCATTGTGTATCGCTAGGCAGCTATTAGGAGAGCAATGGCGAAGGGATACCCTAGAGTTAAATGCTTCAGATGAAAGAGGCATTAAGATGGTCAGGGAGAGGGTTAAGGAGTTTGCTGCTGTGATGAAACTAGTTACAGATGACAAAGAAAGATCATTTAGAATAATTATCCTAGATGAGGCAGACGAAATGACTTCCGAAGCACAGACGGCATTAAGAAGGATTATCGAAGATAGCGCAAAGACAACACGCTTTATTATTATTTGTAATTATCTTTCTCGAATAATTGCACCTCTGCAGAGCAGGTGCGTAGTGTTTCGTTTTGTACAGTTGGCAAGAGACGAACTTGTGGGGTATTTGAAAACAATATGCCAACTTGAAAAAGTTAGATGTGAGGATAAGGCACTTTCACAAATTTATGATGTTACATATGGAGACTTGCGTCATTCTATCAATATACTCCAGGCGGCTGCAGGAATGGGGTCAGTGACTACTTCTAATGTGCTCTCGGCAAGAGGACTTTCGGGCAAATCAAAAGTTGGAGAGATCATTAAACTAGCTCTTTCAGGCAGGTTCACTGATGCGAGAATTAAGTTGTTCGAGTTAATCAATGTCTACGGGCTGTCGGAGACAGATTTTCTCAAGTACGCCAACCAAGAGGCGTATACTATGAAGCTTGATCATCCTGACCAATTTGCTGCTATCATGGCAGAATACGACTATAGACTATCAGTTGGAGCTCACCCAGAGATTCAGCTTGCAGCATTGCTGGCACAACTAGGCAAGCTAGGATCAAAGGAGGCTAAAGAGACCAAGAATTGACAACGTGATACGATATCTAGTAGTCATCCTCAAACTCCTCCTCTCCCTCTTCTTCCTCCACCTCTTCAAAATCCTCTTCTAGCTCCTCTCTTTCCTCAGCGCTTTTATAGGGCAGATCAGCCTCTCCCGGTGCGCCACATACAGGACACTTGAATTCGATTGTTTGACCTTCAAGATCCAGGGGGAATTCTTTTGAAAATATTTCATCACATTTGGCACAAACCACTGTAGTTTGAATATTGTCTTGACTAAATTTGTGTGATTGAACTCTAAAAATCGTATTGGCCATTCCCTTTACCTATAACTACTTTATTATAAGCCTTATTATACAGCCAAATCAAGGATCAAACTAATATCTCCCAGGTTTTGAAGTGGGTATCGCTTGCAATTCTTTTTTAGAAGCATAAATAAGTTCAAGGACATGATCCCGAATCTCTTTTCTTTCGACTACCCCACGACACGCCTCGGTTAAAATTATGCTTCCATTTCTTACTCCACGCATTTTCATACAAAGATGTTCACCTTCAGCTATAACGAGAACACCTTTTACTCCTTTTCTCATAACCTCATCTGCAATTTCTTTTGTAAGTCGTTCTTGAATTTGCATTCTGCGTGCGTATTTTTCCACAAGACGCACCAGTTTAGATATTCCGAACACTTTACCCGCAGGAATATATGCTATATGGATCTTTCCGAAGAAGGGGAGCATATGATGCTCGCACATGCTATAAAATTGGATGTCTTTTGCAATAATTGCATCTGCTGCCTCTGTGAAACTTACGTCTAGCTCTGAATTTATATTGTATCCAGCAAAAATTTCTTCGAACATCTCTGCCATACGTGTCGGGGTCCCGATTAGACCTTCGCGATCGGGATTTTCCCCAATCTCTATCAGTAATTGTCTTAACAAATTTTCGATCTTTTTCTTGTCGAGTATATCTACTTTTTCTATGCTCATATCTTCATCTAATTGCATCTTTTTATTATCTTGCTCCTAACTGTTTATGCGACTGAGGTATAATTCTTACCTCTGTGTAATAGGGATAAACTATGTCGTAAAATCTTACCAAGTCATATATAGATGGTTCGTCCAAGCCGGAGCTTGGCTGTATTATGAATCCACAGATATCTGAGGGATCTACCTCACGGAAAATATTATCCACAAGATCAGTAAATTCATCACTATTAGT
>JAICVW010000431.1 GCA_025935105.1 Nitrososphaeraceae archaeon | reverse complement strand
TTCGCCAATTGCAATCAAGATTGGCTCTGAAATGTACCTAATAAAGGCAAAAGTGAATAGTGTCACAGAATAAAGTGATATAAAATAACTTGGAATTTAATTCAGATGTAATTTTGAATATTGATCAGAACGTTTCCACAAAATGGGTGAAACAAAAAGCTATTTCAAACCAAGTACGACGTCTGTATTATTAGCGAGATATTGACAAGTACCAAAATTCATCTTGCCAATTTGTTTTGAGTTTGCTTTTGGCCAATTTTACTAGAATTAACTGCTAGCTCAGCTTGCAGAGATATTATAGGACCTGATGTTTCTTCTTCTTATAACTTGATGTTAAGTTCTAGGATTAGATGGTTTGTTTTTTTAGAATTGCTTGTGCTAGATAATCACCTTATATTTGAAGAAAAAAAACTACGCGTAATGTCCCTTTTTCTTTTCACATAGGGAAATATTAATCCTATTCTTTGGGATATAACTCATAGGATCCCATTAGCAATCTCAGCCATTCCGATGATGCCCTTTAGGAACGTTAGAATTATCCGGCATTGATAGTATATCATAAAGAGTGTCTCATAAATTATATATTAAATTTTCCTAAAACACATAAAAGCATTTAGACTGAACTTATTCGTATGCACAATGTATTATGCTATGCTATTATGAACGATAGTATGGAAAATGAGATGTATATTGAGACAGGAAAAGAGGCATAAACTTCACCTCCATTGTGAAAATTCTCTGTGCTATTGATGACAACCTAATCGGGTGTCGAATTGTGGGACCAGCTCCCAAATCTCTTCATTGACTCTAAAAAGGCATGATGCAAAGAGAGATGAAAAATAAAGAATTAAATAGTGACAACGAATTTGGGAGCATTCACTTATTCGGAATAAAGCATACTAACAACGCTCGTATATCGTTTGGTACGATAAGGATGACTTTAGCCATCTTTATAGTTGCTTCTCCAATTTTGTTAGTTCATCAGCTTAACTCGTAGCCGCTTCCACCAGGCATAGTACTACACTGTCCACCTCAATCCACTTTGCGACACTTTCACGAGCCGACCCACCAAATCCTTGTCTAGGTACGGGTATCGCTATGTCATATCCCAGTGAGCAAATTGCATTTTACTCCGCCAGATCCCTATACAGCTTTGTGCAAGACTGCAGCAGACCTCCAACACGATGGTTTATCAATAGGCAGCCAATGATGCTAATGGAGGGGATGTTGCATTGAATGGTGGTAATACCGATGACAATGACCGACAAAAAAACGGCATAGCGATACATGGCATAGATTATCCGGGTTGCAACATAGCAAGAGACGGACAAATGTGTGTAAAGGTTAATGTTCGATAAACGTACTAGACGGACTCGTAAATTTGGTTCATAGTATACTACCACGGCGTTAGATTATTTTACGAGATAATAGTTGAATACAAAGAAACATTTTTTTTCTGATGATAACCACTCCTGTCTGCATTCTCATTTTAGCTATAAGATCCAAGTCTTGGCGTCGCTTTTAGCTTGAAATTTGTAAGAATCTATTTTTGTGAGAAACTAGCTTTCATTCACGGTTGCTGATGCTCATGAACCAAGCTCTCTAACTTGGCAATTCTTGAGAGTAGGTCTCGTGTTTTGTATCCTCTGAAGACCGACCTTTGTGGTAGTCATCCCATCCAGTATATTCAGTCATTTTCAATACTATAGAAGTGGTTTAACTAAATAAAGCTGTCTACTAATGACATCTGTAGATACGCCCAGACTCCCTACGATATCCTTCATTCATAGAAGTGATTATAAAGCGTGCAGTCATTAACTTTTTATTCATAATGTCAAGGTTCCAACTATAATTTATAAAGTCAGATATCACGAACTGTACTTTATTGTTTTATCTCATTTAGACCGCTTGAAAGCGTAAAAGTAAAAAACTGCAGCGACGACTATAGCTATAATATACCAGTATGGGATTACAAAGTCACGAAGTAAATTTGTATGTATTATTGGGGTTGAACCCATGCTCTTGGTTGTCCAATCTGATGCTTGCATTAGCATGCCTCTTTTGGGGTCGGTATCCAGTGGTAGCCACCATCTATAGAAAAACCACGTAAAGTCTTCTACTAGCATAGCAGATATCACATTAGCAATTCCTAATGATGCAGCTTTGCTTCTTTCGTGTCTGCCAAGTATGTTGAAGCTAATACTATCAAAGAACGGACCAAAGCCTACGAGAATGAAAATTATCATCATAGGATATATGTGGTAAGAGTAAAGTCCACCTATTATTGGAGTAGTAACATGTTGGGTTCCGCCCTTTACTGTTAGGTTTGCCGTCTTTCCTAACACTGGGTCATTTATATAATAATATTCTAGATATCCATAACTGACAGCAAATACCATAACTAAGCCAGAAGTTACAAGAAATGATATACGTGTTCTACGTAACAAGTCAGAGGGTGTATCAGTATTATCTCCTTCTTTCCCTTTATTGGACTTTCCTTTGGCCATCTTTATTTTATCCGGATGTATATAGACCCATCCATACTTCTATTTTTTGATCTAGAACCAAAACATGCAGATAGAAAGATATTTGATTAATATAGAATTGGTTGAATTGCACCTTCTAAATATATTGGTATAATGATTTGCACTTCTTTAGACCATTAACAAATAATCTCTGTTGCAAAAGTCTAAACGGCTTGCTTAGACTTTCCTCATGAACTGGATTCGGTGATGTCTTTCCGCAAAGCCATAAAGATGCTTGGTCTCACCGTGAGTAGCGTTGCTGCTAGAAATGCATAATTGAATCCAGTTTTCATTGCCGGTGCCAAATGTGCCTCAAATCGACCTGCTTGATCAGATGTTTCAAATTTGGCAACTTTGAAGACTACTGCTAATCCTAAAGCGCCTCCAATTCGACGCGACGTATTAATTAAACCCGAAACACATTCTTTCCGTCTCTGATGGATTCCTTGTGAAAGGCTGCAAGCATATTCTTTATTTACATCGTAATAAATTGGCTGCAAGGTTAATATTCGTATATCTTATGATGATACTCCTTATCTTTTTTACAATAATAAACAGCCGCATGTGACATTATTCATCCGTCGAAAACGATGATGTGGAAGAGAGAGATAAGGGTAGGGAATAGAAGAACTCTGAACCACAAACGCTAGCTCATATAACTAACTATTCCATTTGTCTAACCGCTTACCATCTACACCAAACTATACAAAAAATAATCACATAAACAGTTGGCAAGCTGACAAGATACTTGTTATTGATAAAAGTTTTATATCAAATATTGACTATTGCTAATATCATAGTTATGTTGTTAGTTGATATTTGTATTGTCATATCTCCAACGAATTTATCAGGGCCAAAGTATACCTAGAATTTCTACTGTACTATTAGCAGCTGTTGTAAAGCAGTTCGAATATACTATATCGAAGGATAGTCTATGAAATAATGAACCACAGAAATACAACTTTAGCAGTTGCAGCAATCGTAGCAGCAGCTGCTCTCACAGGAGTAGCATTTGCTATACCACAACAAGTGATGGCAGGAGGATATTATGGACATCGACACCA
>JAICVW010000188.1 GCA_025935105.1 Nitrososphaeraceae archaeon | reverse complement strand
TCCTCACATCCTAACAACGCAGAGGTGAATTGCACGATAGTGAACTGTTTTGGCCCTAATATCGTCAGATTATTAGACGAATCTTTGAGTTCAATAATGATGGCGCCCACAGGGACGTACATATCCATCTCTTTTTCTGGCTTATCATTTATTTTGTTTTTTTGATTCATAGCTGTAGATAGGATGGCGCGCTCTTTTTCCTGGTAGATGCAGTAACGTTGCAGTTTCGTTGCAAAATGTTTATCTCAAGCTTTGTTCTTTAACACTGAATTTGCAAGAACCTATGTTACAGATTGTTGCAAATGTCATTCCGGTTCTTAATGGTAGAGATCAAGCCGGAAATGTGATTTATTTAGGTCCACAGACGACTAAAATCCAATTCCTAACGCTTAATTTTATCAGTTGAACTTAATGCGATCGGCATTATTACATTGTCAAAATAATTAAGAAATGCTGCATTCTTTATTAATTCATGTCCCCAAATCCCTAAGTTTATTATCTTCCCTTTTCCATAGTTCATCTGATAAGTTGCTACGGTTACATTAGGATATTTGTCTAATGAAAAGGAAGCACGATAATCGAGCAATATTTTGGCGTGTGGGTTAGTAACATACTGCTCTTCACCATGCACGTAGTTGAATGGATTATTTTTGTAGGTTATATTGGATGTTGATGGAATATCCAGAAAATTACTTCCGGTCCATTCTTTATTCTCATCTAGCCATCTCTCGCCGATACTTCTACTTGCAGATCCATCAAATCTCCACTCGTGACCCCTAACAAGTGTTATTGTATCATTCGTTTTATTGTAATTAACTTCAGCATATAATGCGTTTGCCTCAGTAAATACGATGATACTGCCATTACTCAGGAACTGTCTGAGATTATTGTATTCCGACTGAGTAACATATTCATTATGAAATAGAAACAAAATATCGTACGCATTACTCCCGTTCGTCCGAAATATCTTACCCTCGTGAACATCTACATCTGTAATATTAGTTACTAAAGGGTCTTTTGTTTTCACATGTTGGAGCAGAACCCTGAAGTATTCTATGTAAGGGATACTTGGTGGCTGTCCGGGATGAGCATAATATGGAAAAGGTCCATGAGGTATTGGCCTATTTTTTAGTAAATTGAGACCGGTTGTGATGGTGGATACAGTAGATGGGTTCTCAGTTATAGGAATATATTTTTTATAGAAGTTATAGAAGTTATAGAATGAACTGTTTCTGTAAGCTGCATAAGTAAATGTATTTTCAACAAACGCAATTCTTTTATTAGAATGAGTGATATTTTTTAGATTGTTATTTTCATATATGTTGTTTCTACTGTTGTTATCAAGATGTAAGTAGAGTCCAACAGCACCATTCGTTATTGTGTTGTTGTAAATATGGTTACCTGAGGATCTTCCTGCTACATATATGCCTCTATTAGTCGATTTTACTAGATTATCATATACTTTATCATTCGAAGATTGATAGATGGAAATACCTATTTTCTCGTGGTAAGCATAATTATTTTTGGCTATAGAATTATTTGTATCAATTGAAAACATCAATCCTGCTAATCCATTATCATGTACTGTATTGTTAGAAAATTGAATGTTGTAGCAATCTTGTGAACAAATTATTCCAATTTTGCTATTGTTATAAACGAGATTTCTAATAATGGTGAGATCATGGCTTCCAGAATGAGGATCTATACCGTACCTCAGATTATTGTAATATCTGTTATTCTTTATTGTAATAAAACCGACTGAATCAGAATAAAATCCATCCCACATATCATGAAAAGTATTGTTTAATATGCTACTTCCATTTCCGCCATGGTAATATAGAAAGCCATTTGTTCCACCCGATTTTGAAGCATATCCTAGAAATGCAATCTCAGAGTTTGTAATATTCGCACTTTGTGACCCTTTATGGAATATAATGTACGGTCTTGGAATGGAGCCATTAACATTTTGTCTTATGACATTTTTAGAAGAAGGATCCCACGAAGTTATTTTAATACCATCAATTTTCAGCGCACCAGAAACAGAAATAAAATTAGGCTCAGTATTATTTTTGTTAGTTATTTTTAGCCACGAAGTGTCTGTTTGATTTATTATGAGCGTGGCTCGAGGATTCACTTTTATAGTGGCGTTGAGAATCCACACTCGATGAGGATCCTTTTCCAGCACGTTCTTATTATTTACAGCTTTATATATTTCAGATAAGTTGACTTTGCAAGACACATTTATTATATTCGCACTAAATTCATAATTAACACATCCGCCTGCAGCATTAGCTTGTACAAATCCCAAAATTGATGGTGATAACAACATAGACAATCCAACCATAACCAACAATACGCTCAATGCAAAGATAACCAAGATGATCAGGATAATAACCTAATCTTGGACAGAAATAAATATCTAATGAAGGAGGACTGAAGGCTTGTCGTTGTTTATCGTTAAACCTGATTTATAATGTAATGCATACTTGTTCCATTTTATGCGAAGATTGAAGAATACATATATTCATTTGCGATGTATTTTCCATCAGTTTCTTTTACCTTACTATGACTTCACCTGACATGAACGGATGAATGGTGCAGTAGTATTTAACAATTCCGAGTTCATCAAATGTGTGCTTAAACTCTTGACTTGGTGCTATCACCCCTGAATCAAATTTGTTTGTAACTTCGGTTACCGTATGAGCTGTAAAATCGTTATTTATCCATGTCACCGTGGTGCCTCTCTTTACTGTCAATGGTGACGGACTATAAGGCATAGTTGTACTGGTGTCTGATGCATATTGGACAATAGAAATGCCATTTACATTACTTATTGTAGTGGTATTTTGCATATTGTCCATTAATGATGCGCCGTTAATTGATAACTGCGAGTAATTTATCTCTGGTTGAAAATGTATATCAATTGTGTCGTAATACGGAGATGACCTAATAATAGTTGAATCTACTGGCTTAGTCAATAGTCCTTGCCCTGCTTTGGTAAAAGTGGTTGTAACAGAAGAAATTTCGGGTATGAGCGCAACAGGGATATTCATCTGGAGAAAGCGGACTGTCGGGGAGCTGTTCCCATTATTATTGGTAGATGTACGAATATTTATGGCTATTCCGGCACTGTTGTGTGACCATTGTATATCTTTGATAGCAACGTTCGACAAAGACTTGATCTCTATTGGGAATAGATACTGTGTTTTGCCAGCCGTGTCCACAGATTGTAGCTTATATATGTGGTAGCCGCCAAAGTAGATATCTCCTGCTGGAGATTGAGCAATAGATATGACTGGCTCGAAAGGATAGTGATGTAATGCAATTTTTTCCTCCTCTATCACTTGTTTACTGCTATTGTCTAGCGTAAGAGCATATATATTCCCGGTAAATGTAGCAAACAAAAATTTGTTTTTGAGTTGCGGAAATTTGTCTCCATCGTAATAAATCGCTTGTGTTGGAGCAATAGTTTGCCAATAACTCCTCAGAGGTTTGATGGAGGAATTATTTGTAAATAACTCTGGAGGAATATTAGGAGGCTGTAGTGAAGGAAAGCCATAGTTGCCTCCCTTGTGAATCCAATTTATTTCATCATAATGGAAATCTCCATTCTCAGTTATTATTCCGTTCCCCCGTTTTTTGTCAAATGCAAGTCCATAGATATTTCTATGTCCGATGGTGTAGACCGGAGAATTTGGAAATGGATTGTCTTGTGGAATGGTGCCATCTCTATTGATTCGTAGGACTTTACCTATCACGATCCCTGGGTCTTGGGCGAATTCGTGTTGTGTAGCATCGCCTACTCCAACATACAGTTTATCATCTGGACCGAATGCTAGTGCTCCTCCTGAATGATAGCCCGTAGAAGCAGGTATTCTATCAATTAGTACTACCATATTCGTAGCCAAATTATTATTTTCGGTAAATCTTACAAGTTTATTGAATGGCTGTCCTTGTCCAGTTTTATTTAGGGCTGTATAGTACAAATATACAAAGTGATTTTGTTCGAATTTCGGATCAACTGCTAATCCCAATAGTCCTTGTTCCCAATTAACATAATAGTCAGAAACTGTCGCGAAAGGCGTTGATAAGACTTTATGGTCCTTCATAATTCTTATTTTTCCTGTATCTTTCTCGTCGAAAAATAACCTTCCGTCTGGTGCAAATGCCATGCTAGTTATCATCGAATCTAAATTTCCATTATGCTTATTTCCAGATATATCATTCAAGGTATTCTCAAAAGTCCAATGTCCAACCAAGCCACGGGAAACGGTGCCTGGGGAATCGTTGACAAAAATTTCTTTTACTTCATTTTCATCTATTGCCCTATCGTAATAACGAAAGTCGTCAATAACACCAGACCACAAATTACATGTTAAACAGTATGAAGATGATCCTATCATCAATGATAACCCTACATTAGGTATGTATTTGCCGTTGTATCTGGTAATTCCAAGGAGGATCCCATTTTTATAAATTCTAATCGAAGAACCATCAAATGTCGCAACTATATGGGCAAAGGTAGTCGTTGAAATAGGCACCTGAGCCGAAATAAACCTATGTCCCCCTTGGCCAAAGACAGAAAATCGAAGTTGTCCCAATGATGTTCCGTTGCTGTAAGCATCTACTGACCATCCTGCACCGCTGTTGCGGTTGTAATGAGAAATGACAACACCGTATGGTTCAGGGTGTTTGGCATCTTTTAACCAGAATGAAAGGGAAAATTTATTTTGGTTCAACCCAGATGAATTCGCTAATTCCACACCCTCCCTTTTGTTGGCAATTAACTCTAACCCTAAACCATGCTTGCTTATAACAAACATGGGGGTTCCGGCATCAGTGTAAATGAGGGATTGATTACCCGGAAAAACATATCCTGCCAACTTATTCATTAAAGGATCGCAATGTATTGCAAGTGTGACTCCGTACTTTGTACAACCATAGAATCTTATTCCATTCCCATTTAGACTCGCATTTACTTCTTTTGGAACCTCTTTTGTGGATATAATATAAACAAGTACAGATGATATTATAATGGCAAGGATAAATACCAAGACAACAATCGGAATGGCTATTTTCTTATTCAAAATATTTCCTTCAATCTAATGCATCCAGAAATTCATTAGTCATTAATTGCAGATCCTCATATTCATTTTAATTCACTGGCACTCTCTACCATTGGATTAGTAGTACTCGTTACTCTACCACAATCTTCACGAGGATATAACGATGGTAGCAAACTAGATATTGGAAGGTAAGATGAATATTTCAGCCCTCTTATGCCATACTGTTTTCTTATCAAATATTGCATACTCTAATTGCATCTGAAGTTATTTGCCACCAGTACTTTATATCCATTTGTTCGCATAATCCCAGAAAATTTCCCATTATGGCAAAATAACATGTGATTATCGAATTAGGTAGTTCATTATTCCTTTGACTCTATAGGAAGTAGGGTGACAGCGATGTTTGACTTAACAATACTATTACCAGGTAAGTGACACTCATCAAGGCTTTTTTGTTAAATCATGGGCTAATACTAAAACCATGGATTCGTTAGTACAAAGGATTTGAAGCATCTTACTGAAGAGCAAAAGTGATGTATACAACTGGAACAAATCAGAACCTAAATATGCTGAAAAATTAACGAGTAGATCTAGCACATTTCCATGATAGGAATAGAAAACATGAAAGGCAAGAAAAGTAGCTATTTAGGTTCATTAGTTGTAGCGTTATTTGGATTGAGTTCCCATAGGTTGCAATGGGCCCTATAGATTTATCTTATTTTGTTCTAAATCCCACTGCAATCTACTTTTGGTCTTAGGCCAATAACAAAAGCAGACCAAAGCAGCATTACAATGGGGCCTTTTGGTTAAGTCCTGCTACTTTCTGCCTTCTTAATTACTCTGTCACCGACCTTAATGGACATATCCTCATACATATTCTCTCATTTTTAATGGACATATTCTCTCATGCTGATTTTGAAGGTAGGAG
>JAICVW010000229.1 GCA_025935105.1 Nitrososphaeraceae archaeon | reverse complement strand
TGCGCATCTTTTCCTTTGGTTTCTTTAGCTCCTTCTTTTAAAAGGAGAACTGGAATTTGTGGACCTTGAGAATTTTGTATTGACAAAGTTACCACCTACTTTTATATTACATGTACATACAGAAATATAATTTTAACTTCTTATGTACTGATATACTTTTTATCTTGCTATTATTGTGACGGCATTTCCTTCTGGAATCCACTATTCATTATTCGGCTTTAATGCTTAGATTTATTAAAATATTGAGCTATGTTTAAAAAGATACAATAAAAAGATAGGTGTGAACGTAGCCACTGCAGTTTACCTAAAAAGGAGGAGGTTATTCAACCTTTATTGTTTTCCGTTTTGCTTGTTCTTTTTTCTTGAATGTTATTTCTAATATTCCATTGTTGTAAGCAGATTTGGCTGTTTCTACATCTGTCTCTGGAGGTATCTCAATGGTTCTATGATATTTTCTTTGAGGATCTTCACTTTTGACCTCTACTGTGTTACCAGATGCATTTATCCGTATCTTGTCTTTACTGACACCTGGCATTTCCACAACTACCTTCACTTCATTGTCTGTAGTTGATACATCTACTAGAGGTTCTATTTCACCTATTACTTCAGGTCTGCCCATACCCATAAATCCAGGCCTTGACCGTTTGACATTTCCAAATTCTCTTACTTGCGGTTTGCCATCAGGTCCAACTGTCATTGAATATCCATACACTACTGGGCCTACTTCTCTCACTTTTCTGCCTTCTGGGGTAGTATATTCCCTTATCAAATTCTTGGGTATATCCTTTCCTATATCTTCGAATTCTCTTTCCATCTGTCGCCTCATTTCGTCAAACCCTCTGAACATATCTTCAAAAAATTCCCTTCCTCCTCCACCGAAGAATCGGCGAGTCCAATCAAATGGTTCTATATCGAAACTCATGAACTTTATCACCTGTGACATATAAGGTATAAATCACACTTAAAACTTTCGGAAATGGTCAAATATGGTCTTATACACTTAAAGTATAGACTAAAGATCAGTATAGTATAGATTGCATAGGAAATGAGAAAAGAAGATATCGTTTACTTTCCTTTTATGCTCGAATTAATATAGTTACCTAACACAACAAGATCGAGTCATAGGAAGCCTATGGGGACTCTACCCCAACCCAATTAGTCCTATTGGGGAGATATGGAGGTAAGGGTGGACATCTTATCCCCGCAGGATAGATTATACTTCCTATGACTTGTCTGTTATTATTTAAGTAAAAAGGGATATTTATTAGTTACTAACACCAGGTGACCATGTCCTATGTTTAAATTTTACCATTATGGTCAGCGGCATCAACTTCGTGGCGGTATTATGCATGAAAGTGTTATTATTTTGATAATTATTAGGTAAAAGTATACTTAGATGACCACACAGTGTGAGTAAGTAATATATACAGGCTTGATCTATAGAAACATCTGCAGTATTATTTCAGAAGGTAATATCGAGTGGAGCGAACTAAAGTACTGATGGTTTCTACCGAATTTCCACCAATGAAAGGTGGCGTTGGTAGATATACCTATAATCTGACTAATTCGCTACGAAAACTTGGTGTAGATGTATTTGTAGTATGTGATGTGAATGGAATAGGAGAATATCGCGAAATTTCTTCCACCAATCCAAGTAACTCAGAGATTTTGCTAAAGATAGCGGGTAGTCTACGTCCAGATATTATTCATATCCAATATGAACTGGGCTTATATGGACTTTCCACGGATCCCAAAAAGCCAAGCAAGGTTAGTACAAACCTTGATACATTTTATAATTTATGCAAGGTTCCGATAGTCACTACTTTTCATTCAACATACACTTTCAAACAGTGGATGAGCAGAGCAAGATTAATGGCCTCAGCATCCTCTCAGCTATGTAGGCGTAGCAGAAAGGTTCTTGATTTCATTGCGGAGTATTGGAAACATATATTAAATTACTATTCATTCCACGAGTCTAACAGGGATAAAGGTTCAATCTTGCGAAATATTTCTGCTTTTTCCGAATCCTTCTATGTCCGGTATGTGGAACCAGAGTGATCGCTGAACCATTCAGAAAGTCCGCATATCATAGGTCTGATATAGTAATTCTTACAAACTCCATCCCAAATAAGAGGACTTTTTATATTTTTATGCCTCTACATTACGCTATACTGCGGTTCTTTGATCGATACCTGATAATGATTCTCTAACCTTCATTAGTTAAATTATAATTTATTTTTATTTATATATGTAATAAGTAAAAAATTGAATTTTAAATTCCCTTTGCTAGTTCCACATGAATGCAAATAACGTTTTATCCGTACTTTGAGAAGGGATAATAATGGATCATAAAGATTAACAGATGAGATAAAATTTTATCGAGCCTGAATATACATCAAGAATATAATTTGGAAAGAAGGGCTATTAACAGTTATCAATTACCTGTACCTAAGAACTCGCTAGAAAGAGTGGATAGAACATCCTCGCCAGCTCATACGGGAAACCTCAGAAATGCAATTGATTTCATGGTTCCAGAGAATACTCCAGTACTTGCTGCAGCCACCGGCATAGTCACCTATGTTAAAGACGATTCTATCATCGGTGGTCCGCATCCAATTTATTGGAACTACACCAACTTTATAGCTATCATGCACGCGAATGAAGAATATTCTAGGTACGATCATTTAGCACCACAAAGCTCAAAAGTCCAAGTTGGTCAAATTATTACGGAAGGGCAGGTGATCGCAAAGGTAGGGATGACAGGATATACATTTCGACCACATCTTCATTTCCAAGTCTTTATTTATACTGGAACTAATCTCTGGTTAGACTTTGACACAGTCAGTGTACAAGGTTTTAAATCATGATAGTGTTTGTGATTGGGTTATATTTATAACTCAATTATCCAATTTAGTTTATATTTGTATAATAGGCCATAGATACTAGTACTACCACACTTTGGCCAAGTATGTATGCTTGTCGGCTAACCTACCAAATAGTACATAACAAGGGCTAGGTCGATAGAGAACCGACCTGTAAGCCTTCTTGAAGTTATTAGATTAGGAAGACTTTATTAATTACCCCGCCAAGGTAATTACTAAGCGTTATCAATTTGGATTCTCTATTTCGAATATGAAATAGCCCTGTTAACTTGGCGATAAAGCTATAGCTACGAACGTTCCCTCATATTCTGTAAGAATAATTATGAATGTGAGAGAACATCTGCAGAGGTTGTACTGTATGAATTCTACTTGTACTCTCTAGGCCTAAGTTTTAGAAGTACTTCGAAGACAATTCAACCATTTGGAGGAGACGCGAGGAGTCTTGTTGTTTGGAAATGGGTTCAGAATTTTAATCCTAAATATCTTTATCGCAGTAAAAAGAATGTCCGCTTTTCTAATTGATTAATGAAACCATGTTGCAAATAGATTGGCACTGAAGAGGCTTAGTTATGGTTGCTATAGTAGAACCAATACACAAACAAATCATTGGGAGTACATCTCAAGGCATTGGAATATGATAATTGCTGAATGAGTCATTACTTATTACTAACCAAGGTTTATGGTAAGCATGGTTTAGTGACGGAGGTACATGATATAGTATCCTGGAGCAAACATATCAATACGACTAAAGCATAGATTGCACATTTCATATGAAAAGGGTATAGTGAAAGACCGATTATCTAAAAGATAGAACTGAAGCAAGCATTTGATGACTATTCATGTATGAGAGATCCATTATATTAACTTCGACAGGTTCACAAATGGTTCACACTATTTGTATTATGCATAATATTATTGTCAATTCAGTTCTAAATTTGATAATATGGCGAGATGAAGGTATCTATACTGCTGCTTAACATAAGTTCATCAACTTCATTAGGTCCCTTACCTACATGTTGAGGTCCGTCTGAGTAATACGTAATTATGTTAGTCAGTATAAGTTAACAGGCTTGGGAAATATTCGGTAATTCTATATTACTTGTAACATTCTCCATTGTAGCCCATTTTACATCTAACAGGCCTTTAAATGGTAAATACGCAAGCGCAGCTACAAACAACCCAATGATTATAGCAGCTATTTTCATTACCTTCTTCATAGCATAACCAGCCAATACCAAATAGAAGTCCTCCCCCTCCAGAAAAAATTAAGTCCTCTATTGGCAAGGAAAAGCCTCCTTAATGTTTCTATGGATTCTGTATAGTAGATACAGGATTAGCCCCTCTATGTTTGCTCATACCTAATCCTAGGGTAATAGATAGCTTTATAGTTTGTGGCTAAGATCTTGGCATAATTTTATTAGTCGATGTCGCCCATCATATGCGATTGGGAGAGATTACGTCACTTGCAAAGAATGCTAAATCATTTGCTTCGCTAAAAACAACAATACCTATTTCGATAGTCAGGCAATGGAAACTAAAGCCAAAAGACAAGTTGTATTGGGAATGGGAGATAAGAGATGGTAATATGGTCGCAGTAGTAAGAAAACATGAAGAGAAATCGAAGCGTAAAACCCAAAAATGAACTATACATGGTTGTTACTTTCAGATTTGTGCTACTCCTCCATCAACAGACGATTCTATACTATTGACATAACTGCTATCATCTGATGCAAGAAATGAAACGGCTTTTTGCTACTTCATCAGGGCTGCCCATTCTTCCCATAGGCGTGGATTTCAAGATGTTCGTAAGGAATTGCTCACTCTGCTGTTCGTTTAGCACTCTAACCACGAATTGAGTGTCAATGGGCCGATTAAGCTTTATGTTCTTTAAGATTTTTACTATACCGATATAGTTCTGTTCTTCATAAAGGTAATTAGACATCTGTCACATAAGCTGAAGGATGGTTGAAATAGAATTAGACGCGACAAAAACAGCATATACCACAAGTATAAGGATCTTATTCTATTTAATAAAAATATCATTATCGCTGGGATCTGTTCTTTCTTTTTCGCTGCTTATGTAACTCAGCTATATTATACTCATTACAACAAAAATCATCTGTATAACTCAGTGCTTTCCTTATTAACGGAATATAGTGTTTATATCCCCATATTTGTCTGTCTTTTTTATATTGACAACAGGTATAGATATTTCGACCCGTTAACAGGAAAAAAAGATTATAAAATATTAAAAAAAGATATGAGGAAACTGTTTACTGCTTTTCTCATTTCTGAGATTGCCTATTCATTTTCGAAGATCTCTTTGACCTACCAGTTTCTTCAACTTGGAGCGGTACCTTATCAAGCATCGATGCTTAGCTCGTTGACCGCTTCTGTGATCTCTTTCGTTTTGATCAATTTGGCTGTATTCAAAGTTGTAAAGCTATTTAGAAAGTAAGGAACTCATCTGGAAAGTAATTTGACATACTACTTGAGACTTTCTCACCAGTTTACCTATAGCTTTGATTGTGTTTTATTACGATAGTGAGGTTCGAAGAGCTAACAGATAATCAATGGAATCTTTTACTACCGTCAATT
>JAICVW010000662.1 GCA_025935105.1 Nitrososphaeraceae archaeon | reverse complement strand
TGATTCAAGCAGTTCTCTATAACGACCAGTGAAAGCACCAAATAAAGCATATCTTGCGCGGCATTACCGTTCATCATATCTTTCATTATGTATTGCAAGACACTAGCTGACTATGCATAATGGAACGCAAGTCGACTAGCTTTTATAATTTAATATTAGTGCTTCTCTAAAAGAGGAAGGCGGTGTATATGTATTATATCAATTCGTTTTAGCAGCAATTCTTCAACTTACTTTTCACATTATGTAGATACCTGTGAAAAAATACGAGCGACCTCTAGTAAGAATATGAAAGTTAATATCCTTTTAGATTACCTTTCTTCTCTAAATGATGAGGTAGAATCTTTATGCATTGCTGTTCTGTTCTTCTCTAATAGAATATTCACACAAGGTTCTAAATCGGTAATGAATATAGGATTTAGTACAATAATAAAAGTACTTTCCGAAATAGCCACTTTAGATTCGAGTCAAATACAAAGGATTTACTTGCAACATGGAGATATAGGTGCATTATCTGAGTATGCAGTACCAAAAAAGAATGTAGTTTCACTTTTCCAACAGCAGCCCTTAACGTTATCATCAATATATGAACGCCTTAAGCAAATTGCAGATACTATAGGTTCTGGTTCTAGTAAAGATAGGAAAAACATCTTAAAAGGACTACTTATCGACAGCTCGCCGCTCGAAGCAAAATATCTAATAAAAATCATAAATGGAGAATTAAGAATTGGTTTGACAGAAGGTTTGGTTGAAATTGCAATTTCAAAAGCATTTCATCAAGATCTTGGATATGTAAGAGAGGCAATGCTCATCTCGGGAGATATTTCCAAGGTAGTATTATTGTCCAAGAGAAACCTTCTGCATACTATGCTAATCAAACCACTTACACCGATAAGTTACATGTTGGCGGATGTGATGTTCTCTGCAGAAGAGATAATCAACTATTATCAAAAGCCTTTGATATGTGAATTCAAGTATGACGGTATACGAGCACAAATGCATAAGTCTGGACAACAAATTCGACTATTTTCTCGGAATCTTTCAGATCTTACGAATGCTTTTCCGGAATTAGCAAATGTTGCTTTCGAGGCAAAATTGTCCTTATCAAAATCATCAGAATCCCTTTCAGATATTGAAGATTTTATTTTGGACGGAGAAGTGGTGGCCTTCCAAGATGGCAAACCACTTCATTTTCAAGAACTCCAAAAAAGAATTCACAAAAAGAATCTAACAGAACAGGTCGTAGCAGAAACTCCGATTATATATGTAGTATTTGATATAATGTATTTCAATGGAGAAAGCCTAATTAAAAAGTCGATTAAAGAAAGAAAAGAAACTCTATCTAACATATATTTTAAAGAACCTATCATTAACTCAATATATGGGCTTGTAAATTCCGAACAAGAAATTATTTCAATGTTTGAAAAAAGCAAAGATATTGGTCATGAAGGGTTGGTACTAAAAGATACAGATTCCAATTATCACCCTGGAAAAAGAGGAAGATATTGGGTGAAGCTTAAGAAAGAACTAGACACGATTGATGCAGTTATTGTGATTGCCGAATATGGACATGGAAAGAGAGCGGGTGTATTATCAGATTACACCTTTGCGGTAAAAAACGATAATAACAATAATAATAGCATTAGTAATTTAAGAATAAGTGGTAAGGCATATTCCGGATTAACTGATGATGAGATACATCAAATCACAAAAAGGTTAAAATCAATTATGATAAAAAATGAAGGGACAAGAATAATAGTAAAGCCAGAAATAGTTTTAGAGGTTGCATTTGATAGTATCCAGAAAAGCAATAGACATGACAGCGGCTTTGCGTTACGTTTTCCTAGAATAAAGAGCATACGTGAAGATAAAAATGTCTCACATATAGATTCACTGCAAAAAGTCAAACAAATCTACGAAAAGCAGACTTATATTATGAGTAAAAAATAACCACCATCTATATGGTGTGTTTCCTCAAATTCCCTATCCCTACAAGTTTGACAGAATATGCCATAGGTCTTTATCAATTGAATAAGTAATATCCTAGGAGTCGACTTTCTTGCGCCCATTTTATTTCTTGCGTATCCCCTCTGCGTATATGGATACTTGGATCATATT
>JAICVW010000206.1 GCA_025935105.1 Nitrososphaeraceae archaeon | reverse complement strand
TTTAGAGAATAGCCTGGTATTTGACTTTAATCTTAGAGATGAAGATATGAAACTTTTGGACTCTTTGAATGAAAATTTCCAAACAGTATTTCTGGATTGATTAGTCGCAGGCCTTTGGCTGAAGAGTGCGGACTACAATTTGTTACTTACTAGTCATAGCATTTTATAAGGCTGTATTATTTCCCGCACCTTGTCAGGACTTAAGGAATGACCAGATTTATTTGCAGCATAAAACTAACAAATGCACCTTTGTCTCTAAGGAGTTCTTCAAACCTAGAGAAGTTAATGTGTTCCACATGTCTCTGCGGCGATTCTTCTAACAAAGAAAGGAATGGAAATGAATGCTGGTGAAGACGTAGAATACATTTGCACAAATACGCATCATACAAACCCAGTTGACCCTGATTCACTTGTCATGGTTGATAGTGCCAGTCGGCCTTCAAATCATGCTCGCTTTTTGATTTTCTCAATTTCACGATTCGCTGCTGCCTTGACTTTGTTATCCGCTAGGCCTGATGGTTCACTAATGCTCAATAATTTAGGAATGGCTTCTAGAACTACTACCGACAAGGTAATTATCGCCTTGAATGCCACGGATAAATCTTTGGCCATTGTCGCTTGTATTCGCAATTCATCCATTTTGCTTCTCGCGCTCTACTTCTGACAATCTCTACTACTCCGTGAGCCCCTCTAATAATACGGATGCGATATATACAAATTTCTAAAATCATCTCCTACATCTGATAGACTGATCTACTTCCGTGAAGAATGCACTTGATTCATAAATAAATCAATGATGGACGGCAATAAGCCTATCCTACCCGGTCTGATGCTAAATCCCGCTGCTTTCTGCCTATTTAATTTCAATCATTACTTTATCGCCGACTTTTATTTACATATTCTGTTGTACTGATTTGAATGTGAGAGAATTGTGGGAAATCCTCCACCGACTAAAACGCCATCCTGCCGCATTTTCAGATAATTCCTTCTTTATTTCAGTAAATGCATCTTCTGATACTTCAGGTGGTCTGCCACTCCTAGGTTGGTCCTTCAGTCCGTCTAAGCCTGATTTAAGACAGTATTTCTCCGCTTCTTATTGACTTGGATGATTCCAAGAACATGTTTGTTTCCTTCGGTAGATAGCAGCGATATTCCTTGATAAGTTATGTTGCGTTACTAATGTACGATGATATCTCAAAGGCAAAAGCAAGCTCATAAATCTAGTGAAAGTATCGAAGTATTTTATGGTATTGATAAAATTATTAACGCTATAATAGATTTTGTAAATGGTTCAAAACACAGATATGATGTTTATGCAGATTCCAAGGGTCCATTATATGTCACCAAAATAGAAGCTCTAAGAAAAGCATATATTAAATTTGTAAGTAGAGGTGGCCAGATACGATTTATTACCGAGATCACAAGGGAGAATTTAAGTTATTGTAAAGAAGTTATGAAACTTGTTGAGCTTCGACATATTGAAGGAATTAGGGGAATTGTTAGAATCAATGAAATTGAATATCAATCTAATTTAGCTGTGCTAGAAACAAAATTAGCAACTATTCTCTTACGTAGTACTCTCAAAAGGGCTGTAGAACTTCAGCAAAATGCATTCGATACTTTGTGGGAAAAGGCAATTCCGGCCGAACATCGAATCAAAGAAATAGAAATAGAACAAGAAGCTGAAGGTAGCAAAAGCAAAGAGCCTCATAACACGATACAGTTGTGGACAAATCATGATCAAGATGAATATGCTATTAGGTTGGGAGGAAAATCAGATTTGCTAGTAGCTACTACTCATAACACACAGTATACGATACTCATCGATGAGTCTGAGTATATTCCAGAGCTAGAGTATGATTGGCAATATACCATGATGCATTGGATTGAGAATGTTAGCTGTAGGGAATCTTAGTCCAGGGAATGGCATGATATTTATGTGACAAATTTTGGTTAACTGAAAAACAGGACTACTGCAAAAAGCTGTTATTGACAACATCACAATCTGGTGCCCTTTGTATTAACCAATGAACCAACAACGCAACAATCAACTACTGAACACAAGCAAAATTGCCGATGAGTAATACTCCTATTTTTTTGAGTTAATCAATCACTCAACCTGTGGTTCCGCGATATTTCCCATGTGGTCACCATTTTCCCCTAGCATGACTAACCATTTCCCCTGGCTAATGCTTGAGGGAATTATATTATAATTCTTGCAGAACTAGAAGCGCCCCCATTCTAGATCTGTTAGTAGTCACTGGTAATACCACATGAGAATCTTCTTCTATATATCAATCAGATTCTTCCCTATAATTCAAGAGGTTGAAACGTAGCTCCTCTTTTGGAATACTGCATAATGATCCTATTGAGACTTTTCAGAGGAGTTCTCTTAATAATAGGTGAATAAGAAGAATTCACTGAAAATATAGGAAGAATTTTCAGGCCCTGCAGAGAATCTGCGTGAAGAAGCAGCGGAAATGACCGATGAAAGTGAGGATTCAAAAGAACCGGCATAATATTTGAAGTCACAAAGACTAGTTAATCCCTTTTTTTTGTTAAAGTGTGCAGTAGTTATCCAGCAGACTTCAATTACCTTCAATTCTGAGAAACCTATGACGATTTGGGTCAAATTTGTCTCTCATACCCCCGAATCGCCAATACTGTCCCTATATGTAGACCTAACAGAAGGTGATATTATAAGATTGACTGGCTTGCGTTCATAGTGTTAGCACTACCTTGGGTCTGATTACTTAGTCCTCCAATGCCAGTGTCTGTGGTGCTAGGTATTACTAAGCATACCGGTGTCACTATGTCCTACAATGTGGGACAAACATACGATGTAACGAAGAAAAACAGACTACATCACAATCGCTTATCATAAAGAAGAATACTCAAATTTAGTCTTAGGGAGCGAAATGATCCCTAAAATTTATTACAACCAGCTAGAAGCTGTCAATCTTTTATAAAAGAGAGTATTTTGTAATGACTTTTAAGACATCTTGTATATATCCTAGTTTGTTTCTAAGAAAAGCCAGAAGTTTCAAAGTGGGTGTCTCACGCAACCTAGGAACTATCAAAAAAAAATACTGCAAAAAGGATCAGAAGAGCAAAAGAATTTGCCAAGAAATGGAGACTTGGGAATAAGGTAAGAAAGGTCTACGGACAGCAAGCACTTCCCTCATCATCATCAGAACGAGTCTACATCAGATTAGACTTGGTTTTTGCGTTAGTAATAGACTTCGAAGGAGACTTCGGAACATAAGAAAGTACCTGTCATACTTTATCGCAAGACTCCTGATATTGCCAGTTTATATTGGGGAATAGATTAAATCCGCATACAAATGAGTTACGGAAGAGGTTATGGCGGAGGTAGTAGGGGTTTTAATAGAGATTTTGCCCCAAAGCCAGTAGAAATAGGTAAGGAATATGACGTAGACGTCACTGAAATCAGTAGGCAAGGAGACGGTATTGCAAGAGTGCAAGGTTTTGTAATATTTGTCAAAAACGGTAAAGTTGGACAGAAAGTCAAGGTTCATATCGATCAAGTAGGAAATAGATTTGCTATAGCAACAACTGTAGTATCTGCAACACAATAAGAGGCTTACCAGCTCTTGGCTGATTGGTTTCTCAGCACTTATTGGTTTTAGCAAATAGCAAAATCTCTCCCATTTTATATTCTATATTTTTCCGCAAATCCCTTCCAAGACGCTATTCCTTTCGTTAGTCCGATAATTACAGCAGCTATTTTTATAACTTAATGGCATATCCTGCCGTTGTACCTAATAGAAATACACCACCTCCTACAAACACGAGGTTTCTATAGACGAGTTATTTGTCGTACACCGTACGTGCAAACATCAACGCACATAATTAGTACAGGTTTTTAACTGTCAGATTTGATTATTTGGTATGAAATGTGCAGAGTGTGAATGCACACCTTTGGATTGTAGGGATTTTGGATGTTCAGTATGTACAAAGAAAATATGCTGCTGTTGTCCTATAAAAGAACATACAGTTTATAGATTCTTCAGCAACGTTAGGAATCTGTATGCAACCGCTCTAGCGATAGAAGTTTTATGTATATGCGCTGCAGAGACTGACGAAAATTCTAGCTTCCTCATTTTTGGATACAAAACTGCTTGGGAATAACATTATGTTCTGGGATATGGCTTGTCAGCCTTCACTACCTTTGCAACAATTCTTGGGCGTTCAAACTACTCTGAACGAGTGTGTAGCTGCTGCTCTGTACGATACTATGTTTTCAAACATATCTGGTTCTATTTCACATCTTTATTATCTGATTCCGTAGCGAAGGCGATCCCTAATGCCAAACTTGACCGTATCGTTTCAGTCAAAGTGAATTTGTGTGATAGAATCTTATATTCGATTTGAAACATAAAGATGTATTCAAATTATGATAAATTGTTTCCTATGCTATGGAGCAAATTGGCCTATCTTTATAAACACAACAGAAAACAAAAGTTAAGACCAAAGAATAAGAATAGAAGCACGTAGGAGGTTCTTTTGCCTGTCACATAAATCTTCTATTTGATTTTAAAGTAGACCTTATCAATCCTAAATGAAACACCTCGACGGTGTAAACCATCGTAAACACTTTGTACTAATCCGTTTTCAACTGCTTTGAGCCTTTCTCTATCATTTACAATATCAACAGGCATATCAATTTCTATTTTTACTTCTAGTTCTGCCTTCCTTGACTGAACCACTTTCTGTTCAATTCTTTATGTCTGCAATATCCTATCAATCTATCCGTCCCAGCTCTTGGCCCAATACCAAAGTGACCAAACAACTCCAATTGCCCAAGCGCCAAATCCAAATATCATTACAATTTTTCCGAAGAGACTTGGCCATATACTGTAGCCGCTGCTATACGAAGAAAGAATATCTCCTATAGCCCCAGGAATTTGCAGAAACGGAGAATATTGCAACAACGATAATTGCAAGTCGTGATATCGTTATTATAGTTGCCAAATATATGTGACAGTCAGCAGAATTAGCGATTACTGCGGTATCGGATTGAAGGATGAAATTATCTTCCAGCATTTGAGAGACTAGATTAGATAGATTATACAATAATACTATTTTTCATTACACATGTAACTATCGCCGCTTATCCTATCTGGTCTCACCACCAAACCCGGTCATATTCATATCTAATTCTTCGTGAGTGCGTATCATTACTGCACCTCATAACATTTAGAATGTCTTTTCAGACAGCCACTTCTCCTGATGAATACCTATAAACAATTGGTCTTACTTCTATTACCTTCCGGCGTTTGGGGGTAGTATATTCCCTTATGAAATCTTCACAAGTCCATTTTTCCATATCCTCAAACTCTCTTTCCATTTCACACCACATTTCATCGAATCCTCTGAACATGTCATCAAAGAATCCTATTGTACTTCTACTTTTACCAAAGAGTTGTATAGGCCAATCAAGTGGTTCTATGTCATCAAAACTCATCAATATTCGCCCTGGAGTAAATGGTAAAGATACCACTTAATTTATTCCATATCCATATCGCCGCCCATGCCTCCCATTCCTCCAGCACCGCTCACTAGGTCATCGAGGTTATTCACAACTCTTGCACCTGTGGCTTTTGATAATTTGTACATGTCATTTTCCTTCACTCGTCTTACTGCTAATATGCCCTCTTTCGCAAGGTAGTGTTGCGCAATGTCGTCTATACCTTTTTGGCATAAAACAACACTTGCGTTGGCAGACTTTATTTTTTCTACCATGGATTTTAGCATTCTATTT
>JAICVW010000595.1 GCA_025935105.1 Nitrososphaeraceae archaeon | reverse complement strand
TATAGAAAACTTTTCTAAATTTGGTCATGCATGGTAAAGACTATGAACATTACCAAGCTGGACTTCTAAATGCAATACAACAGTGTAATAGTCGTTTAACTCTCTCTTTTCCTACCCACAAAACACCATGAACATAGGTCCCGAGTTAGCTCGCTAAAGATGTTTTTATATCCGCACATTCTGCACTTTATATGTTGATTCATTTTTTTCTTAAGTTCTTGTGGTTGCTCCTGTTATTATGGGACACCCTTTCGAACGTAACCGCCCACCAGAGCAAGGAGAACCATCTAAAAACAATGAACTTGAAGGCGAACCATCCATTTATTGTTAAATATACTAAATTATCCCTATCTAGTGAGTTTCAAAAAATAGAAGATTTTGTCACTGACAGTTCTGGTTGCCACTTGGAGTGTGACTGTCCTGCTATTTACCGCTAGAACAGTTGTCATATCCAACGCTCAGATTGCATTAGGAGCTGATGGAAGTGAAAAACAAGCTGTTGATGACAATAAAATACAATCGTCATCTTCTCCTGAGGGTAATCAATCATCCAATCAATCATCACCTTCTTCTGATGAGAATAAGAAACGAGTAGAACAGGATGAAAAGAAGTTACAAGCTGATGTGGTGCATATACAAGCTAATGTGACTAAATTACAAGCTAGTGAGAAGAAGCAAGTACAACCTGATGTAAGTAAATTGCAAGCTGATATGATTAAATTAGTATCTGACGATCACTATTATGTTACCACAACTCTTGAATCAAACCAGGTTTGAAAACAACTTCCGGCGAAGCATCTAACTCTTTAGATCTCCGTGACTGCCTTAAAAGAAAACAAATTATACATAGGAAATGCGGATTAGCCTAGACAGATCGAATATGGAGAAAGAAGCTCAAACAAGGGATATCGAATTAGAGAACATAGTAGGTAATCTACTGATCGCAGAATATCAGGTAGAGAAATTGAAGGATAGGCTAGTTGATAAGGTTGGTGGCAGATATACTCGCTTAACTGATAAGAAACAATCTGTACATGTATTCAAAAGCAATGATAGTTGGATTAAAGTTACACTTAATATAGAAAAAATAGCAACAGAGAAAGCACATGACACTCAAGATGAGATTCAAGAGACTGAATAACTAGTCAATTAGCATCTGCACGAGATAAAGGTTGTCTTAGTTAACATGATGTTAACTATTTTGTTTTGATGAGTAAAATTAGGATCATACGTCTGAAGTGAGTGTCGAGACAACTGGGAATGTGCCATTCTTGCTTTTGGACTGCAGCAGTCTACATCAATTAGACTGAAGGCGTGATTTTACTTTTTTGGTTAGAGATTCCAATTCTATTGGTTTTCTAATAAAACAATCTGCCTCATTTAAGTCTGGAAATAATTCCCTAAATTCGGTCTCATATTCTTCGAAAGCACTAATAAAGCATACCTTGGTGTAATCATCTACAAGTCTGATCTTTTGATATAGTTCAAAGCCATTCATTTGTGGCATATTTATATCAAGTAGCAACAAATCGTATACTCCGGATTTGTAACTAGACAAGGCCAAAAGAGGATCATTAAATGAGTGTACAATAAAACCATCATGTTCTAAACTTAACTTGTATAAATTTGATATATCGCGATCATCATCCACCACGAGGATTCTTTGTTTTTCAGTAGTAGCAGTAATAAAACTATTATTAGACCTTAACGAAGAATCATCGCCTCGAACCTTTGAATGATTATTCAAGCTAATATTAGGAGTCAGTACGTAATGATAAAACTGAAAGAAGTTATGATCTTGAACTACCCCTTTAATGCTAGCTATAAAACGATCTTCGGATGATTGTCCTTTAACAGGATCCATTGTACGCTCTAATAGTATATGTACATAGAAATATTTAGGTTTGGTGTTTCTATGTACATCTCTAAGTGTGTTAATTCTTCGTCATGTGGCTAGTGGTAGACTGAAGCAAAAGGTTGCACCACCTTTATCGTCTTTGTTATTCTCAGCCCATATTTTTCCACCGTGTGATTCTATAATACTCTTACATATGTACAGCCCTAGGCCAGTTCCACTAAATGACTTGCTCGTGAATTTTGTAAATAGCTTTGGAAATATTTCTGGATCGATACCAGAGCCAGTATCTTCGACACTTACTACTGCCTGTTTTTCATTGTCACTTCCCTGACCTTCTTTATACTCCTTAGGTCCCGATATACTAACAGTCACGAAACCGTGAGGAGTGAACTTGATAGCATTATCCAATAAATTCGAGATAACCTGCATTATTCTATCTCTATCAGCTTGGACAAAAATATCATCACTGTGGTTAGAAGCTTCCCCCCCTGCCATGTCCTTAACTGATTTATATGCTACTTTTACCTTATCACTACTGTTTCTTAGTACGAGTTTGGTTCGGGCATCCTCGATAGCACTTATCATGAGATCTTTTAGACTTAATTTTGTTTTATCCAATTTCAATGTCTGACTTTCGATTCTTGTAATATCCAGTATATCCTTCGTTAGCTTATGAATTCTAAACGAATTCCTATATATCACATCAATAAATGATTCTACCTGTTTTTCGATATAATGAGGGTTGGACTTTGCTAATTGTGCG
>JAICVW010000732.1 GCA_025935105.1 Nitrososphaeraceae archaeon | reverse complement strand
CCAAGGAATATTATAAAAACAGTGTAATACTCAATCTTGTTGGACTCGTTGGCAGCTCTGTCCTTTTAGGCCTCTACATTTATTCCGTTGCTATGCCGCCTCCTCTCTCTCCGATAAACAGACCTGAGGCGGTTGATGTTGCTGGTATTCTAGACAAGTCACTGGAAGTGATATTAATAATTGGGATACTTTACCTCATGAGGTTAGAGAAGAAAGGGATCAATGGACTACTAATCCCTGTCAAGTAAGTATTACAATTTTTGGGTACCGTCTAAGAGTATCAGAAGAACAATAGACACATTTCCTTCCGAATTTGAGTTAAGATATAGCGGCTATGGTATTGAAAACTCTTCATGCAATATCGAGAAAGCCATTTCATTATCTTATTACACTAATGTATCTGCTAACAATCACGCATTTACCTAGAGCTTTGGATATCGTCATGCTTGGTTCTTCTAACAATCATCTATGTTACGACTTTGGTTAATGTGGTGTAGTTTGAAAAGCCATATTACAGCTCAAAGGTACAGTTGTGTACCGATTAATGGAAAAAGCTGATCGCACTCATGCCGATGTCGATGCAGTAGTTGACATTATATCATCCCTCAACCGAGCAAGTAAATGTCCCTAATTTGTATTGGAAAGTCGCAAGCTACTAAGCTATGAAAATGGTCTGGATAGTGACACAAAAATTACGATCAATAATGATCAGTGTGTAAACTGAATTATTGCTTCTGTTGAATCAATATCGCTATTAAAAAAAGAGGTTGGCTTGGTCATTTCATCCTATTGCTAATCATGTGGTCAGATCTATTATCTTCTATGGTGGTGGTGATGATGATGTCCATGCCCTGCAAACGCCAGATGATCTCCTACAATTGGACCTGAAGCAAACAGTAACACTACTGCTGCTATAGCCATTGTAGTTAGAGCTATGCTCGCTTTTGAATCCATCATTCCATATCAGGTCTACTGTAATAATAAATACAATGACGAATACCAATCCTGGTGCGTGACGTGCTGCTTGTACTTGTTGTCCCAATTGAATTACCATTTGCAGAGTGGATGAACAGCCTGATTGTGCACTGCCAGAGCTTGATAATCGATTTGATGCCGGCTCATCCGGGCGTTCACTGGATTTACCTATGGATTCAACAACACTACCGGCGTAAGTACCGGCAATAGCTCCAAAATTGCCATCTATCCATTCAATTTTATCCATTGAGAGTGTTCTGACAGGAAGATGATCTTGGATGTTGCTCCTATCTCTAAATCCAGTTGCAGCGCTAGAACCTGATGAACAATTGCCAGAGTAACGACTTACCCTGACAGGGAGCATACCTATTAAGGGCGGATATCAGAACTCAGATATAATTTGCAGTGGGTTTTGATATCTGTAGCTGCTTGTCAAATATTTGGGCACCTTATCCAGAGTAGAAAGCTTCAGAACCAAGAGGAGTGCCTTCCAGTCCCATTTCCTGATAGATATACTGATCTGGCCCCTTTAGGATCAAGTAAGAGGAGAGCGCCACTATGTAGTATTTAGGCAAAGACTGAAACTCGAAAGAAAAATGGTATTGGGTAGAAATCAGGTCTCTATTCACACCTTT
>JAICVW010000526.1 GCA_025935105.1 Nitrososphaeraceae archaeon | reverse complement strand
GCTAATGCAGGTATGTCTAAAACAGTTTATGGAGGTGCTAGTGTCATGTTAGATGGTAGAAATAGTTATGATCCTGACAATTATGCTGTTGGTATCAATTATGGTGGCCGTATAATGAATAACAATGGCATAGCAGCTTATCAATGGACACAGGTGCAAATTCCTAGTAGCACAGCAGTACAAAGCCCAGTGGTAATGCTACAAGGATCTAACACTGCAACACCTACATTTGTAGCCCCAATACTACCATATGATATAACACTAGCATTTAGTGTCAAAGTAATGGATAGTGATGGTGGAGCTGTAAGTAGTAATCAAGCCATTGTATATGTGATGGTGAAGCATAATCCTAACTTTGGAACCACTGGCAGCAATATTCCAGGCACTACTATAATTCAACCACAGCCACATGTACAACAACAGCAACAAAAAGCATTCCAACCAATTAGCCCATCACAGCCAAATTCTGTTACTTCTATTTCTCCTCCTCCTCAAACGGGACTGCCTGCGATACGTAATCCAGTGCCATAATACATAGATGAGTCAGAGGTTGAGCGTTCAGCGAGCCAGGGAGCTTGACAGTTGCGTGTCGTATAGTCTATCAAGTAAACCCTACAAATCTCGAATAATACTGCGATACCCAGCATCAAATAGAAATGACTCTAGCCAGTAAACTTGTGTGTCTTGAAATAATATCCGTAATTCTGTCTGGAAAGTTTCGTCTAACTAGCCCTTGTTGTAATAGCCCTCCCAGTTACGTTGAAAACTCCAAGCTATCCCAAATCTGTGAAATGATTAAGATGTGAATGGAACATGAACATTCCTGGTTGCAGAAAGTGCATGTCAACACAACCTCGGTCTCCTTGCTGTTCATTTATCTGTATTCATCACCACAATCTCCAATTATATTAAATAAATTATTTGATTTTGTACATACAACATCTATATCATCATAATCTGACTTAGAGCCTATCCCAAAAATGACAGATGTGCTAAGTATCAAGTACCAAGTAACGCACGGACCCCAGCTATTACTACCTTGTGCTAGTTTAACATTCTATCTAAAGGATGTTAGGCTAACTACTGCTACTGGCAAAGATAAAAAAGTACAAGCGAACATTGATGATCTTATTAAAGTCTTAAAGGTCAGATTCGCAAAAGGTGAGATAAGAAAGGAACAGTATGAAGAAATGCGTAAAATGATAGAATCATGAATCATTTCCATCAGCAGCACTAACTACATTAACTGGCGTGTTCGGTTCGTTTGGACAAGTCCCTTTTGTATTCTTTGAATGAGATCCTCGATCTGCTCAAGATGAATATCTATGGCAGAGAGTGAACTTGATCTAGACAAATCTTTTTCTAATCCACCATAAATATCTCCTTTATTATAATCGTCTCTCATTACAGCTGATGGCCCACCGAATGCTTCTACGGTTTTCAGGTCTTCATATAGCCTTATATCAGTAAAATGGTCGATTAAAATTTCGTTGGCTTCCACTATTTCAGGAATGAATGTTCTAGAATTAAAAAATCTTGATTCGTACGGTTTGTAGGGAAATTTTGTACGATAGTCTTGATCTGAAGTATTCTCTTAATTTGGTTCAAACTAAATAGGACTTTCTTGCAAAAATGGACTTTCTGCAACCTTCGTTGTTTATCTGCTGAGTTAATAATTTCATTAATTTTTTATCGGCTCTTTTCTGCATAAAAAAAATTACGACACCTACTACAAATGTTGAAACTATTCCAACAACAGCCAATATCGAAGCTGCAAGTGGTTCAGCAAGTTTCTTGAACTAGTCTCCTAAAAACACCTCAATTAATAAGATAAAGACTATTCCACCTACAAAGAATATCATTAATTTTCTTTCTGATGTGCTTATAGTTTCGTACAAAAGCATTATAGACGCTATTAAATGGATCTTTGATAATAGTTGACGTATTCACTCAATTTATCGGCCAGTTACCTTCTACTTCTGGAACTTCTACATCTGTAGGCCATATTCTGTTTCCACACTCTGCACACTTGTTCATTTCTTTAATTCCTCTATGCATTTTAGACAACCTGGATAAGGATTAACCGTGCCTGTTACTGTATCAACACGTGGGTAAGGCTGTTTCTCATATTTTTCATACTTTTCATGAAGGTCTTTTTCAAACCTTCCTGACTTG
Source organism: Nitrososphaeraceae archaeon (assembly GCA_025935105.1). GTDB lineage: Archaea > Thermoproteota > Nitrososphaeria > Nitrososphaerales > Nitrososphaeraceae > Nitrosopolaris. The sequence continues at coordinate 853 of JAICVW010000526.1, read as the reverse complement.
TAATATCTTCCTCGTTTGTGTTCATCTGTAAGTTTAGGGTGATAATCTTTTGTAACATTAATACTAACTTCGTTTGTCCAATCAGCTAGGTCTTTACCGAGTCTTTCCTGCAATTCAAAATAAAGTGAGCTTCTAATACTGTGTATGCTACCATATGGATTCTGGCCTTTTGTTTGTTGGTATATCGGTCTGATAAATTCGCATAAATCCTGTTTTAACCAATATTCATACTTAGTAACTAGGCTGATTTTTGCCTTTACCTCTTTATCTGTAAGGTTTTCTAGTTTCTTCAACTTATCAGTTGTCATTTATGTGTACGCATCCAAAGTATTCTGAACTAATGGATAGTTAAAGATCAGTAGTTCAGTATGCCCTGTACGCTTTGAAGCATCGGAATTAATAGCACGTTGAACATTTACTTCTTTCATTGGAAAATCGGCATATAATTTCTTGATAAATGGTGTATTTGAATTGCTCAATAACATATAACATTTTCTATCATTTAATTCTCTAAACACTTTAGCAAGTTCTAATTGGTCCTTTTCACCAAAGTCAACATCCGTATAACTAGTGAAGTTAGCAGTATTACTAGTTGGATGATACGGAGGATCTAGATAGATAAAATCATTCTCCTTTGCTTCAGATAATGCAGTCTTATAATCGCTAACTTGTATTGTTGCTTCAGAATATTCAAGGACATTACTAGCATTTACTAAATTCGCCTCATCACAAATGACAGGGTTTTTGTATTTTCCTATAGGAACATTAAATTTTCCATTACTATTTACTCTATAAAGTCCGTTAAAGCATGTTCTGTTAATAGTGATGAATCTGGCTGCTACTTCAACATCGG
>JAICVW010000027.1 GCA_025935105.1 Nitrososphaeraceae archaeon | reverse complement strand
TCTTTTAGTTTGTCACGATTTCTTAGGGATTGGTTTATCTCTTCTAGTTCTTCTACCTTGCTTTGTATATCGGCGCAACTTCTACCTCGCATACGGTGAAAGAAATAGTGGAGAAAATGCAGTGCTTGTACGAATGAATTGCAGAAAAAGATGTTGCGGCCTAGAACAGAATATTAGCAAGGTCTACTGAAATGCTGGACATCTAAAGCTAAAGCCAAAGGACAAGCTATTTTGGCAGTGGGGAGTAATTCAAGGTAAATGGTTGGTTACAGTGGTAAAAAGGAATGAAGACTTTTTATCTAGCTTTCTAAATTATGCTTTATCTGCATTACCAGATCATCGACGTTGAATGGTTTTTTAATTATGTCATCAACTTCAGCTCCTGGAACGATATCTCTAAATTCCTCTACCTGTATTTCAAAAGCTGTCATAAACAGAATCTTCATAGATGGACTTTTTTCTTTCAGATATAGATAAAGTGCAAAACCATTCATCTTGGGCAATCTAATATCAGTTAATACAAGATTATAATAGTCATGAGTATGACGCTCAAAAGCTTCTAGAGCTGATTCTGCACTATTGAAAGTATCAACTTTAAAGTTCTTTTGTTCTAAACCATATTTTATCACAATCAAAATATCTTCAGTGTCATCCACTACCATAATACGAGGTATGTAATTACTAGAGTGTGCCATGTTTTTATTTTTATTCATAGTGTCATCATGAAAAACATTAACAATATCTTCATATGTAGACTGTTCACTAACAATAATCTTTGCGGTTGCTCTCATGGACGACTATCTCCTTAGGTTTGTTAGCGGACAAACATGTCTTGAGTCTTAGCGCTCCATTGCGTTAAGAACAAGGTTCTCCTGAAGATTCGGGCGCCAAACCAAAATCTCTTGAGATAATGGCATTTTGTAGCTCGTTGGTATGTTTGTACTTTCCTGGCGAGCAGTAAGCAATTGAAAGTCCGTTCCAAATCCTAGTTTCAAAACTTCAAAAGCTTCTACAGATGTTGTTAATGGATGTAGTCTACTTTGTAAAGCCCTGTACTGCGCCAAACCCTTGGTAGCATTTGAACATATGAACATTTTATGTTGTTGTGAAGAGAACACACTAAGTAACTCGATTTTATCATCAATAACGTCAGAAATATCGTAGTAGACATGTGGCTTAAAGTCTTTTGTGACAGGCATCTCATAGCTTAATATGTTTGGAACAAACCTCCCTGCCTCTAGCGTTGCTTCCGCAACAGCTCTATGGTCATGGTGCGTATCATGTAACGGATGAGTATATACTACATCTGCATGAGAGTAACTTATAGCGGCTTCAATATGACGGATGAGCTCTACGTTCATAGAAACCTTAGTATCTTCAAAGCTATCAATCCACAAAGTATCTGCTCCAATAAATTTGGCTGCTTCTATCTGTTCTGTAGTTCTCTGAATTGGATCACCTGAAGCAGCACCGCGTGTCAAAGTGTACATCCATACACTGTGCCCTTGTCTGACTGCCTTTAGGAGCGAACCGCCGCAGCCCAATTCTATGTCATCAGGATGTGCTCCAATTGCTAGTATATTCAATGGAGTGTGTGATAAATGCTATGAATAAAGTCTTCATAGCCAAATCTAGAAACATTTTTCCAAAAAAGAGAATTTCCATTTATTTGACCATACTAATTACAATACAGTATTCATCTGAACCCGCTAGAGAAAGAAATTGATTATCTGGCCACGTGTGTGTTGTTTGGGATGACGCGTTACGTGGCTTGAAATCCAATTAGGCTCGAAATGGAAAGTTACCCGTCTACAAACCACTGGCGATGTAGCTCAGTATCACCTATGTGTGAGCGAATAAGATTATCTATACCAAGAAGGATATACTAAAGATGAGGAAGAATAATAAGGTAATCTATATTCATTTTTTTTCTTAAAGGTCCCATATGCTCTGCACGCCCTTCCATCGTTTGGCTCATTACTTCTTTTAGAAATTCCATATCGTTTGTATATCTCAGATACTCCTGCATGTTCATACCATTCCTTCCACCTTTCCTGCTTTCTGTATACTTCATAGAATCCGAATCCGCAGTCTAAACAGCATGAAGTTGCTTCACTCTTCCCATATGACCTAATGAAAGTATAGCCAGGACGTCGACAACCTCATCGGCTTTAAAGCAGCTGTGCTGGAGTTCGCTTCCTGTTTCTCCATTACATTTTGGACAGTCCATCAAGATTCCCTACCTTGTATCAATTAATGTGCACAACTAAACAAAAAAATAGATTACTACAACCACTAGTAAAATATTATATATGAATCTGTGGCAATGTGTAAGCCCGCACCCCGAGCATATATTACCTTGTGAGAGTTATTCATAATTGAAAACTTAAGACATGCCAGGCCAAAAATATTCATATATTAACTACAAAAGACTTGTTTATTATGCCTACCTATCATGCCACTTCTAAAGGGGTTCTTAAATGGTTAGGAAACGGCCGACGACTGAGTGGCAAATTGTGCTATGCGTAAAGGGTCTGATATAAACACTAGTTTACATAAGATAGGGCTCTCTTTCCGCTTTGTGAAAAAGTAGGTCGCAATTGCGGCTCCAGCCCGACAGCACCAATTAGTGCAACTGTTATTTCTTGTGCCATATCTACACTACTAAACATACACTCATAAAGAAAGTTTAACCATCTGAATCCTGAGTCTTCTGATTGGAGACGTAAGACTGAAGTTGTTTATTAATTTCTTTTTTGAAGTTTACCATTTCCTGTTTCAAGAAGTCTAGCTCATCCTCTTTGTATTTCATTCTTTGTATTTGTTTTTCAAGTTCAGTTATTCTATTTTCTTTATCTATCAGTTTATTTTCTATGCTTTTCCCTGTAGCCTCCAGAGCTGAAGTCTAGATATGTCAAATATTTCATGTATTTGTCTTTGTATATTTCGCGTCTCATGGGCTCTTTCATTGTGTAGTAGGGACTCTTCGAGTGGCCCAAGAACCACTCGGAGTAATCTTGGGAGACTTGATCCGAGATAACCGTTTTTACGTAGCGTCTAAAAGAATGTAGCGTTATAGTTCTTCGTTGCATACCTTCTTTACGTTTCTCAAACCCGACAGTCCTTAGTACCTTTACGAATTCTTTATTTATCTTAAAATAAAACGCTCTTGGATGGGCGATGTTTTTGAGATGTGTAAAGACGAAATCAGTTTCATGACGAATTTGGACTTCTGTAGGCATTCTCCTATCTCTGTACTTCCAATCAAGCCATTGTTTCAAAAATACTGTAGCCTCATCGGAGGTATAGATATCTCTGGCAACCTTAGTTTTTGTGAATTCTCTTCTTACGTGTATTTTTGTTGGACTACAAGTATAGTCGATATCACAAACTCGTATAGCGCAAGCCTCTACAGCTCGCAGGCCAGAAGAGGCTAGTATCAGAAGATAAGATTTTAGCCGTCTGTTACTACAAGATAACATAATTTTACGAACGTCTGCTGCGTCAAGTGCTTCCTCATCTTCTCTATACATTAATTTAATTTATTTCTACACTTAAGTAGCCTTTTTTGGTCCCAGGTAAACCCAATTATATTGCTAATGTTGATTCTACCTCATATTGAAAATATCAGTCATTGATCTTGGTTTTAACTCTGCCAAATTAGTTAATTATTATGTGAATGCAAAGGATCACTCATTCTTAGCTTACGAACAGCAAAGTGCAATGGTCAGACTTGGCCAAGATTTTTCTGGTGCTTTGGCATATGAACCAATACAGCGCACGATTCGTGCCTTACAATTATTTCGAGACGTAATCCATTTTCAACAAGTGAGGCACGTAATATCTATAGCGACAAGTGCCGTACGGGAGGCAAATAACAATAAGGATTTCCTCCAGGAAGTCTTTAAAAAAACGGGATTTAAGTTTACTGTGTTAAGTGGGGAAGAGGAAGCCATATATTCTTATTTAGGCGCGCTACGATCAACATGCGTCCCTACTGTCCTTTTTTTTGATTTAGGTGGCGGTAGCTTGGAATTAGTATATTCTGAAAATTACAAGATCAAAAAAGTCATTTCACTACCGCTTGGGACATTAAGACTATCTGAAGCGTATTGCGATGCTGAAGGAAGACTCAGTAAGAAGAATTACTTCAAATTGGAGGAACACATAATCAGGGAACTTCCTGATAGAAAAGAGCTAGACATCAGCTTGGATACTATCCTAACAGGTGTAGGAGGTACGTTAAGAGCAGTTTCTAGATATAATCAAGAAGCAATAAGGTATCCGCTCGAGAAAATTCACAATTATAGAATAAACTTCGCCGATATCAGTACGATCACCAATACGTTTCGTAAATTGAGTCCATATGAAATTGCAGAAATAGGAACAATCGGTAGTAATCGTGCAGCTACAATTACTGTAGGTTCCTGTATTATGAAGACACTTATGCAAAAACTCGAATTTGAAAATATCTTGGTAAGTGCACGTGGACTTAGAGAAGGAGTTCTGTCAGCTTTCCTATGTTCGTCGAAAAGTCACAATCTACACGATTTCAATTTAATTCAAATTCAGAACTTCGTTAAATATTCCTGTAAGCGAGAGAGAATACCTCAGTACGCACGTAAGATCATAACGCTATTTTGCGATTTAGGGCTATTGAAGGAACGAGAATATGAAATCTTCGCTCATGCTATAAAGATCATCACAGACTTGCCTGTAGTCACAAATCTTCATAACATGTTTTACATAATAATCGATGAGGACGTCCGACATCTTAGTCATCGTGAACAGCTAATTCTGGCATTGTCAATAGTGCGAACAAAGAAAGCCAAGTCAGCAAGTGCTTTATTCACGAAATTTAATTTGATATTGCAGCCACAGAATAGAAGATCTATAGAAAAAATTTCGGGTTGTCTTTCGCTTTCATTAATTCTAGAAAGGTGTAAGACAAAAGTTCGATTCACTAAATTTAACCGAAAGGAAATTATAATGACTTTCATAACTGAAAATAATAATGGTCTCCCTCTAACTTTATTGGAGGAAGTGGTAAATAGCCTTCAGAAGGCTTTGGATATCTCTATTATTTGTTCTACCTCTTCAAAGCCATGAGCCCATGGGAAAATGTTGATGCGCATACAAAAATAAATCTTGCTAAGTGGAACTGGAATATTTAATAATCTTATCTGAGCGAAAGAATGCACTTGGCTTTTCAACGCCTCAAATAAATTGAACGGAGAATTGCATTTTAATAATAACTTTATCTGATTGAGATAAGATATACTATCCTGAAAGTTTTATTTATTTTGATCAATAGCACAGTATTTATGTACACAATACGTAAATTTGATTGAGATAAAGTTCGTAAAGATACATAAGGAAGTATGGATCCTTTTAGCCAATTTAATGCAGATATGAATGGAAAACGAATCAAGGAGCCGACCGAGGGCTCGGCTATCCCCAGAAAAAGTTCTCACAAATGAACTATATTTTCTATGTCATCTATATATGCAATGATTAATTAGTGCACACGCACTCCTCATAAATGGCGCTTGAGCAACGAGGAGAGCCTAGCTTACAAAAGTAGCGAAAATGCTTTGAGGGCAGAGCAAAGACAACAACTAAGGTATAAAGTTTCTATCAAGCAGCTTGAAGCTTGGTTTGGAGCTAAAAAGGCAATAAAGAACATCAATTTGGATATTAGCGAGAATACTGTCACTGCTTTTATCGGACCTTCTGGCTGTGGTAAAACAACTCTTCTTAGATGCCTTAATCGTATGCACGAGATGACACCTGGTGCGAAGACAAAGGGTCAAGTCATAATAGACAATTTTGACATTTATGATCGAAATATAGACCCTGTTATAATCAAGCGACGTATTGGAATGGTATTTCAAAAACCAAATCCATTTCCCACAATGAGCATTTATGATAATGTTGCAGCTGGACTTAAGCTTAACGGAGTTAAAGATAAGCAACTAGTTGATGAGGTTGTTAGAGATAGTCTTGAAGGGGCTGCGCTTTGGGACGAAGTAAAAAATGAGTTGGGTAAACCAGGTATGGGACTATCTGGAGGTCAGCAGCAGCGTCTGTGTATCGCAAGAGCATTGGCTATGCAACCAGAAGTTTTGTTGATGGATGAACCTACGTCTGCCCTTGACCCAATCGCATCTTCCAAGATTGAGGAATTGGTACACGATTTAAAACAAAGATTTACTGTTATTATTGTAACTCATAATATGCAACAGGCAGCCAGAGTCTCGGATGAAACCGCATTTATGTATCTGGGAGAGCTGATAGAATATAATACTACAAAGAAGATATTTGAAAACCCTGAAAAAGAGCTTACTGAGCGTTACGTGTCCGGTAAATTTGGTTAGAAATAGTTAGGTATCATTTTTTGACTAGACTATTAGATCTGGGGATAGATCGTATCAGAACTATTATTATGGATATGGCAAAATTATCTGAGCATTCAGTGTTCGCGTCAATTGAATCCTATGACAAGGGTACCAAAATAAAGAAGCAAATATTTGAATGGTCGGAAAGACTTCGTGTGCTTCAAGATGAATCGTCTGACTTGGCAATTGAATTGATTGCACGTTATCAGCCTGTTGCCACTGATCTGCGGTTTATTAGATCTTGTATGGAGATCTCGTATGGGTTCTCGCGATTTGGGCGATATGCCTATGACATCGTGGACGTACTTGAGACCATAGGTTATGGCAAAAGTTGTGATAAGACTGCTGTCCTTGAAATGGCTAAGACCGTAAGGGAGATGATTCTGCTAAGTGTGCGTGGGCTGGAAATAAGAGACAATGATACATCTGCAAAGCTTTATGAAATGGATGACACTGTTGACGCCTTGTATAGAAGATATCTACGTGAAATCATCGCTCGGGATGATCAAAACAGAGAGAAAACGGATTTACGTTGTTATATCTCAGTGCTACTAATTTTGAGGTATTTAGAGAGAATTTCAGATCATGCCTGCTATATTGGAGACTCAATACATTATAGTACAACAGGGATATCTAGTCCAAGACGTTGACTATATAGTTTAATGTGAAAGATATAGTGGTATATGATTAATTACGGCAATATACTTATCAACGTATACTTTAATATACTTTAACAGGATTCTTGTTGAGCCGTCTATCTGAAGAAAACGAGGTACGGAAGATACAATTCACAGGTAGATCTACATACATACTATCTTTGCCTAAAAGATGGATGAACGATATGCATCTTAAACCTGGCGATCCTGTTACAATTATTCGGGAGATTAATAATTCTTTATCAATAGTACCTAATGCGATAAGAAAACCAGCCTCAATCAGTGAGGTGACTGCGTTCATGCTGCAGGATCAGAACGGCAATTCGTTGAAGCGTAAAGTTGTCTCAATGTATCTAGCCGGTTATAATATTATGCACTTAAAATCAAAAGCCGGTAGAATAACTCCTCTACAACGTGATGCAGTAAGAGAAGTAGTTCGAAGAAATTTGGTAGGAACAGAAATAATTGCTGATGCCTCAGATCTAATTACCGTCCAAGTTTTACTAAATTTGCCAGAGCTTTCAGTTAATACTGCAATTCGAAGAATGTTTTTGATTTCGACCGCAATGCATAAAGATGCAATGATTTCGATTGCCGAGCAAAATCAAGATCTAGCAGGGACAATTTTAAAATCAGACGATGAGGTAGACAGATTTAGCTTGTATATATTACGGAATCTAGTGATGGCTACTAAGAATGAGAGAATGCTTCAAGAAATAGGATTAAGTAGCCCTTCAGATAGTTTGAGTTATCGGATTGCAGTACGAAGTATAGAACGTGTTGCCGATCACGCTGCAGGAATTGCCAACAAGTGTCTTAAAATAACTGAGAAAATTTCGAAAGATGTACTTCAGAAATTAGATCGAATGAGCAGAATGTCGTTATCATTACTTAATGACTCAGTTGAAGCATTTCTACAAAGAGATTATTATCTAGCTGATGGTATTGTGGATAAAACCGAAAGCATACGTTCAATGGAAAACGAAATAATTCAACTTCTCGACAAAACATCCTCTACGACAACGCGTGAATCTACAAACGTACAGATCAAGCTAATTTTGGAAGATATTCGACGGACAGCTGAGCACGCAAGTGATATAGCTGAAGCAGCTATGAATGAGACAGTGAGTGAAGTAATCGAAAAAATAGCGATTCATAACAATGGGATGCCTCTCTGATTTAATCCTATAGGGTATAGTACTACTATGAGATATTGATCTTTTAATTTGTCCAATCGTTGAATACAATTATTTCAATCTTAAAAATCTATGATCCTGAATTATCGTGGCGATTGTGTAATCCAGAGTAGTACAGATACTTTAAGTAGAAACCATACGTTACATTATCAGTATACAGTACAGATGTAATTTCAATAACTTTGTGTTCCACTTTTTGTTAGAGATTAAATAGGAGTTCATTACGATCCTTTAGCTTGCAGAAGTAGTTTTACTTTATGAAGCACTAAATCCATCTCCTCATTGCCAATCTTTGGTTTATTTTTAAACATTGAGTGAATCGGGCCCGCTCCATCGTCATGAGTACGTGGGATAATATGAATATGAACGTGTAGTATTTCTTGCCCTGCCTCCATTCCATTATGTATTGCTATGGTGCAAGCTTTTGTTCCAGCTGCCTCTTCCACCGCTGCGGTTACATTTCTCAGCAACTTAAATAGTGAGGATGAATATATTTGATCCATGTCCTGTACTTTTGAGTAATGTTTCTTTGGAATAAGCAGCGTGTGACCTTTGGATAATGGAAAGGCGTCAAGAAATGCAATGGCCCATTCATTCTGAGTGATAACTCTTGCTGAAATATTTCCATTTACAATCTCGCAAAAAATACATTTTTTATCCACTGTTTCAACCATAATTAATACGATAATATCTCTTATTTATAAAAGACGTGAAAAATGACATTAAGATTTCAGCAATAACGCAGTCATGTGATTAAATTTGTGAAGTTTAATCATTGATTTTGAACTCTTTAAACTCTCCAACATACTTTTCATATTTTACGTCTACATTAGCGACCTTTGCATTAGCTGGACCTTTATGACACCACTCAATCACTTGTCCTACGTCTGATTGGGATCCTTCTAAAAGTATCTCCACCTGTCCATCTTCTAAGTTGCGAACCCAACCCGTTACGTTATTTCTTGCAGCCATTATTTCAGTGTTTTGTCTGAAATATACCCCTTGAACCTTACCATTTATTAACAAATGTGCTCTAATTTTCCTGTTGTTGTCACTTTTATCATGATCCTTTCCTGTAAATCCAATTTGGGAAGGCAATTGTGACAAATTAATTCCTGAACCCAAAATATATAAGCTTGTGTGTAAACCTAATTTAGACTATATCGCCCCCTTCTTCTATAAATAGTCCTTCATATGAAGTACCCTTTCTTACTAGTTTAAAATCTCCCTTGGAGGTCTTCATGATAACAGGTGGTTTTATCTGACAGTGAAACGGCATATTGAATACAAGAGAGTATGCTCCCACATTGTAGAATGACAAGTACCTTCCTACCTCCGCTCCATCAAGGAACGAAGATTTCGACGATGGGAACATGTCATAGGTATCACAGAGTCTTCCAGCCAAATGGATATTTTTTGTGGGTATGGTTGTTCTTTTACCTTTGTCGTTGGGGAGCGAAAGTATTTCTTGTGGGTACTCTTGTTTTAGAAGAGCAGCATCTAACAATAAATGGTAACCAGCATCCAGTATGACAATCTTGTGTTCACTAAATACTTTAGTATTCACTATTTTAGAAATCAGCATTGATGATTCAGCTACTAGAAATCTGCCACTTTCGATCATCAATTCGAATATTCCGTGGCTACTTGCCAATTGGTTAAGCCGAGGAACTAAGTATTCTGCCATTTGGGTTGGGCTTGGTACCGGTTCACTATAGAGTATTGGAGTCCCACCACCAATGTCAAATGTATTAACCTGAAAGTTTGGAAACTCCTTCTTCATCCTTGTCATGAATACATTCATTTTATCAAGTGCATGTATAAAACATGAAAAGTCCGTAATCTGCGATCCTAGATGAAAATGGAAGCCCTCGAACCTTAATAATTCGTTATTCATTAGGTGTTTAATTAGTTTAGGAGCACTATCGATAGTCCCTCCATTGAATGGAACTCCAAATTTGCCGTTACGATAAGAGGCGCGAACACCGGCTTTCACTCCTACTTCAGGATTGACTCTGATCATGGTTGGAACTTTAACTCCTATTTTCTCTGCGGCTTTTGCAAGATTGGTCATTCCATTAAATGAGCTTACCACAACCTTTCTAATGCCAGTTTGCAGTACCTCTAGATATTCCTCAAATTCCTCAGTAACGCTTGTGTATATGGCATTGTAAGGAATTGCCTTGCATTTTTTTATAAAATGCAGTTCACCAACTGATGTCAAATCAAAAGTTATGCCATCAGTTATGAAAGTACGTATAATTGCTGGACTAAAGTTAGCTTTAACTGAGTATGCAATCTTTAAAGGTCCAACAAATTTGCTATATGCTCTGTGTAACTCCTTTACCTTTGCATGCAGTGTTTCTTCATCAATTAAATATAGCGGGGTTCCGTACTGCGCGACCAAATTGCTGATGTCATTGGGTTTTACAAAACGGTTCAACGCTGGTGTCGTTGGATGTAGATTTTCCACCAGTTGGATCTGAGAATTCTCAACCAATTTCTTTTTGTTAACTTACTCGTAATCATATAACTTAAAAACATTGCCCTGATCTTTTTCTGCTCCTCGAATCTCTTGTTTTCCTATCGTTCCTAATGTCATCAAATTTGGATGAACCTTTTTACTATCCGTAAATACCCCTTTTTAGTATGTTGAACTACCTTTTGCCGTCATTAAACCTAGAGTCTTTGATGAAAGTTACAATTTTAACTTCCGGAGGTAATATGTGTTGGACAAAAGGTGCCAATGTACTTCGTTATTCATCTGATGGAAAATTTTCCAATATGTTTTTCTTTAAAACCATTTCCACCTCGCACTTGATCGGCCGCCAATATGGAAATCATCGCAAGGATACTACTAACCTATGACCTCAAAACATTGCCCGTAAACCATATTAAGGAATATTTTATAATATTTGAAAAATGATTGTATATGTGTAACTGTAAAGAAGTGGAATTATTGAGCCTTACCAGTACCACTTACTCCTAGGTGCCACACAAGTAAAAGATCCAATTATTGGATTTATTCTGCGGATTGTTTGGTAATAACCATATCAAAATAAAACCAAATTAAATCCATGAAAAATACCCACCAGATAAAGTCTAGCCGTAGCAAAATCAATACCTGATATATACGTAATTGTAGTAGAGGTCTTACCCATAATATGAAACAGATAGATGTATTGAATGTGGTACAATCTATAACATTGGTATGTTTCACGGATTATCATTGGCTGGTGTTATATTACCAATTTTCTTCCTTAAACGGGGAGGATAGTGGTCCATTAATATTTTTGATAGCATCCACTCTAAGAGCTTCCTAGCAATTTTTATGGAAGGAGGTTAAATCTTTTACTAGTATTGTACTTCCGAAGAACCAGGCGGTAATCTCAGCAAGCTGGGCGGCTAGCAAATTTTCCTGCTTAACATCCCTAATGGCTTGTCATAACTAACCCATTTACATATCAAAAGAAAGGAAAAAAAAGGAGGATATAGGTGCTACTAATGTAGATTGTGCAATATGTGATCCTCGCTGAAACTGTTGTGTGAATCAGGTGAGTTGATTACCGGCTGCGAAAATACTTGAGATTGTGATACACGAGATAACAATTGGTTCACGCCACCAGTGGCATCATTGTGATATGTATTTAGTTGTTGATTGCTTTCTTGCAATGTATTTTGTGAATTGGGTGATTTGGTAATAGTCTGTTGGTGTTGTATTGATTGAGATCCTAATAAGTTGTCTTGAGTTGTAGTAGTCTTATGAGGGCTGTCATTTAGATTCTGCATTGTGTTCGTTTCGGAATCTTCAGTGCTTGAACCACCGGACTTGCTAATAGATTGAATTTGACCTAATTTTTGATTGTCACCAAATATACTTTGTATTGTAGGTGCAGTTCCGGCAGATGGATCTGTGTCGATGTTTTGCTGCTCATTTTTGGCAGTTTGGCGTACATTTGTATTATTGGAATTTGCAACGTTCTGATTTTGTCCAAAAGTTTGAGTTCCAACCAATGTCTGTGTCGAACTGGCTGAACCACTCGTGTGAGAATTAGTAGCGTCATTTGTACCATCTTGAGTTGCAGAAAGTTCTGACGAATTTGTAGAGGTCTGATCTTGAGAACCTTGCTGATTCTTGAATATGCTCTGAGAAGTTATGCCATCTCCTATCTGGTTATTGTTATTATTAGCTATATTGTTCTTCGCTGTTTGATCTATACCGGAACCAGTTAGATGATTGCCAACTTGATTCTGCAGTGCGTTTTGGACGCCGGTTGTAGCTGATTGACTATGACTAGCAGAGTTACTATTAAGGACAGAATTTTTCACATCATTTGTTGCTATTTGATTGGTGTTTGCTCCCCCCTCATTATCGTTCAATTGAGATTGGACTGAGAACTTGGTTATTAGTACCTTGTGTGTCTATAGCTATGCCTGCGGCTAAAAAGCCCGATTGATTGGTTATTGATTGGTAGAGATGGATATTTTGAGCTGCTAATGCTGATTGGGTAGTTTTTCCTGCGCTATCAAAATTGGTATTACCAAGTGTGTTGCTTGCGGTTTGCGTATTAAAGAAGTCTGGCTTTGTAGCAGTTATTGAATTCATAGATTGGCTTGTATCAACAACCTGAGTGCCAGCAATTGACTGTTTGGTAGTGCCAGAGCTATTGCCATTCGCGTTGGTTGCTAGATTATTACTTTCTTGATCAATATGTGCATCGTTAAGGATTGTTAGATTGTTGCCGGATAAGGTCTGAGATGAAACTTGAGCTCCGCTGATAGCTTGAGTTGTGCTGCCAGAGTTTGGAGATACTAGGGGAACTCCATTATCGTTTGTTGCTACATTTGATGCAGACTGGCTAACAATTGGGTTTCTAACCTGGGACTTATCCACGTTTCTATATATAGAGACGGCACGCATAATAACGTTGCCACTTACAGCAACGTTTATGAATAGGGATTTCGGAATACAGATACCTATTAGTAAGACGGATTAAAAATGATGATGTGCTAAGCAAGGCAGAGTTAAAGTTTTTGAACGACCTCAAGAAAAGAAATATAAAAAATTATGATGACAGTTACTTAAGGACTCTCAAACACAGGATATTAAAAAAACATAAGCGCCTAACTTATGAAGCATTGTTGATTAATGAAGTGTTGAATGAGTTGCATGCTATTTAGAAACGTGATGTTGCTTATTCATAACTTTACTGACTTATAGCTCGATTAAACACTTATCCATGATTATCCATTGTGATGACCATTCCAAATTCTATTCCATTGTGTACTAATTTTGTAAAGTGCCCACTTCCAGGAACGCCAGTATGTACATAGCCATCCTTGTTAACTGATAAGGATACTAAAATTGGTTCAGCCTTCTTGATGCCTTCTTCTTTACCACC
>JAICVW010000313.1 GCA_025935105.1 Nitrososphaeraceae archaeon | reverse complement strand
CGGAACAGGTATTACAAAGGATTTAGAAGGAAGTAGTTGCCCTGCAATTAACAGTGCTGTAATGACCCCCATAGTTTTTTGGCCATCATTAGCCCCATGGGTAAGAGAAAAAAATGCAGATGACATTATTTGAAATTTTCCGAATAGCTTGTTTGTTTTTGTAGGACTAGTTTTGCGAAAAAAGTAGATAATAACTATTGCAAATAAAAATGCAATTACAAAACCTGCTATTGGTGAAATCACCATAAAGACCAGTGTATTTCGAATTCCAGGCAGAATTATAGCGTTCAGCCCACCTGCAATTAAAGCAGAACCAATCAAACCACCAATTAATGCATGGCTGCTAGACGAGGGTAACCCGAAATACCAAGTGATGAGATCCCAAGCAATAGCTCCAATTAAGCCAGCAAATATTACCGACACGGTAGAAAATTCTGGTTGTATAATTCCTTTTCCAACAGTAGCAGCTACTGCTGTTCCGAATATAAATGGACCGGCAAAATTTGCTACTGCCGCAATCCCTACTGCATACATTGGTTTTAAGACCTTTGTCCCTACAACTGTTGCCACCGAGTTAGCAGAGTCATGAAAGCCATTTACAAAATCAAAAAATAGTGCAATAGTTATTGCACCAAAAATTACGATTTCGGTCTCATTCATTTCTGTTGAATCTCATAATCAATCAACCCATCAAGTGTATTTTAGTGATATGTCTTCTATAACATCTGCAACATCGGCGCACCGATCTAATGCACCTTCTAAGGTCTCATATATTTCCTTGAATTTTATTATCTCAATAGGACTATTTGTATCAAACAATTCTGCGATTGCATTTCGATAAACCTTGTCTCCCTGGTGTTCATAGGCAGATATACGATGACAGTGCTCTACCAGGTCGTTAGTTCTTTTTAGATTGCTTATTTGTAAAATGGCTTGATAGACTTCTTGGGACGAAGAAAGCAGAATTTTCGCTAATTCTAACATATATAATGTAGGCTTTTCAATTTTAAATAGCACAAATCTGTCAGCAGTGCCATGGGTATAATCCAAGATTTGATCCAATGAACTGGTAAGTTTTGATATATCTTCTCGGTCTATAGGTGTGACGAACGTCTGGTCAATTATACTAAATAGTTTGTGTGCAAATTCATCACCTTTGTGTTCCATGTCTGTAATTTTGGATAAGTATTCTGTAACATTTTCGTACTTTATCATGAGTTCTACTAGCATCGAAATGGCTTTTACCAAGTTTTCAGCTTGTTCTACTAATACTTCAATTATTGCTTTGTCGTTGGAACGTATCCAAGAAAGCCACTTAGCCATCTCAATCTCAGTAATTCCAATTATCTATTGCTCATATAGAAATATATCGCAATTATAAGTGCGTAGTGAACAACCAGTTAGTGCTGCATGTTGGCAGGTATGAGAGACAAATTTGACTCAATTTCGCAACCCGCTTAAAAATTAGATCCACTCAAGGAAGCCATCAAGTGAAATAAAATTAGATAAAATTACTTTTCTCATTTTATTTTTCACATGGCTGACGTACTTAAAATCCCAAAAAATACTATCGAAGTTGGATGTAATCACAATCCATTATTCATTTAGCATTTTGGTCCGCCTCAAAAATGCCAAAGGCATTATTCTCTGTATCTGTGCACATAACCATATAACCCATACCCGGAATTGGCATTTTCGGGGTAACTTTGCCTCCCAACTTTTCTACTTTGGCCGAATATTCCTGAACTGATTTTACATCAAAAAAGTTTGTAATTCCTTGATGTTGTGGCGACTGTCTT
Organism: Nitrososphaeraceae archaeon; assembly: GCA_025935105.1. Taxonomy (GTDB): domain Archaea; phylum Thermoproteota; class Nitrososphaeria; order Nitrososphaerales; family Nitrososphaeraceae; genus Nitrosopolaris. The sequence continues at coordinate 2,699 of JAICVW010000313.1, read as the reverse complement.
TTCCCTATACCACCGCCAATCGCCTTATTTCCCTTATCATCCACAGTTGATATCAACCAATACTCCATTGCTTTCGACGAACCAGACCATTTATCCATCTTCCACCCAAACAAATCACTATAGAACTTTTTTGATCTTTCGATGTTATCTGAAGGGATGTCAAAATGTACTATTGTTGGCATATCTGTATCTCCAAATCCTCACGGCTACTGGTATTCTAATGTATATATGTACGTAACTGGGTTATTCGTTAAAGTATTGGCGCTGAATTGATGGACGGACTCCACGCGATATTGATCCCGTCCTACCAAATCATCCAAATATTTTGAATGTACTTTTACACTATTTTGACTGCCACTCCACCTACTAATTTAAAAAAAATTCCGTGAACCCGCTTATATCGCTTATGTGCATTCTACCGTACCTATCCATCATTGTTGATTAATTATTCAGGTTCTGAAGGAACAGCACGTTCAAATTTTATTTTTGGGTATTACGCTTCGGTTTCTCTTCATGCTTTCTTACTACTGCAACCATTTTACCATCTCTTATCTCCCATTCCCAATACAACTTATCTTTTGGCTTTAATTTCCATTGCCTAACTATTGATATTGGTACAGTAGTTCTTAGTGAAGCAAATGATTTAGCATTCCTTGCAAGTGCACATGGTCTACACCATATTCAGAAAAAGTGAACTTTATGTCTGAGGAGTGCATACTCTATCAGAGACATTTGGTAGAGTTTGAATCTGTGATAAAAATAAAAGGACTGCTCGACAATAATTATAAAATAGAGAATTGAACCTCCAGTCTTCGCATCAGATGCCGAAGTTAATATCGTAACCGTGACATTAAGATCTCCTGATGATAAAAAGGAAATGATACGTGCATATAGAGAGGAATCTCAAGCAATTAGGGAGTATATCAGAAAATTTGTGCCATAAACTTTAGTCATCCTTACTCCACATGCTTGACTATCAAAGCCCAGTATCGTCCTTTCATTTGTGTCGGTCCCAAGATTAAATTAAGTATTGGTTCTTAATAGCTGTTAGCCTTTATTGCTTATTTTTTCAACAAGCTATATGACTACAAGTATAGAAGATGTTCCTGGTTTAACTGTGGCAGCTGCATTTGGATTTATGTGAGGCCTTATGCTCAGATCAATTAATAGTAGCTGCTATTCTAAACTAAATTAATTTTTATGAGTCTGCGTCAACGGCCAAGGGCCGTCGTATCGATTATTTCTTCCTTAATCTCAACATAAGTCCTAGGCCACAGCATGAGTCCAACTGCTGCTACAGATAGGCCATGTTATAACACAAATACAATATTGAAGAAGGACTGAAAAATATTAGCAATAGTGTTTAAGACATGAAATAGAATCGTCAGCGATTATCATTGAATATTTTTTCCGAGCATAGTGGGACTTATCGCAATATGTAAATGATACCAGCATTGAAGTACATTCGCTACTTAGGACAAGATTAATCTTAACCAAAATAGTAACAGCACTGCTCGATGCAGACAGCTTTGCATATTAATCCATCATTGGGCCTCCTTCAAAACACCAAACTCCAACAGCTCTGTAACTAGCGATCATAGTTTTTATAGAGATGGTCTCTTCGTATTTCGTAAATGAGTTCAATAATTCGACCCATGGAGCAAAATGACGCAGAGAGCTGCGGCAAGATTGGATACCAAGCGCACAAAAACATTTCTTCCGCTCATGGCTATCCTTCCGAACAGCCTTCTGAAGAATTTGCCATAGGTCTTATTAGACAGCTTCTCAGTAATCCAAACTCACGGGGCGTTTTAGCAGAACGACAAGGCAAGGTATTGGGAAGCATCTTCCTTCATAAATTCCCACCTTCGCCTGTGGCAGTAATAGGCCCACTTACGGTCCATCCTTCTGCAGAAGGCGGTGGCGTAGGTAGGATATTGATGGATGCTGCTATAACTCAGGCACGTAAACAAAATCATGATCAAATTAGATTAGTTCAATCGCCAAGTCATATTCGTTCCTTTGTATTATATACGAAATGTGGCTTCTCCCTTCGTGAGCCTTTATTTTTGATGCAAGGGCAGCCTCTGAGGGTTAGGAATAATCATACAAGCAGCGCTAATGTGCGCCCAGTTCGTCATGACAATGATATATCTTTATGCAACAAGCTCTGCAAGTCAGCATATGGGTTTTCAAGAGAAATGGAATTGCGTCAGGCATTTAACCAAGGCGTTGCCACTATAATAGAACGAGATGATGGTGTCATCGCAGGCTACGCAGCAGGTATAGGTATATTTGGTCACGCCGTAGCAAAGTCAAACGAAGATCTGAAAGCGTTGATTGCTAATGCATCTGCAATTCTTGGTCCTGGCTTCTTTGCACCTGCTCGAAATTATGAAGTAGTCAAGTGGTTGCTTGAAAACGGCTTTCAAATTGGTTGGCCTGCAAATCTTATGACTATTGGTCCCTATCAAGAACCACTGATGCCCATTCTTCCGTCTTTGGCATACTGACTCATAGACAAAATATGGTGATCCAAATTCAACCTTAGATCCCTTACAGGCAGTTACCATTTTATGATCCTGGAAATGTCGTAATAGCAATGAATGCAAGATCCTATATTCCAACTGTAATTCGCAAGGTAATGTAAAACACATGTTGTCGAGAGCTGGGGACTGGCTGAATACTTAATTTTGCAT